>ONSK01000206.1 GCA_900320455.1 uncultured Erysipelotrichaceae bacterium
GAAGGCAATCGGTGTTTCCAACTTCTTCCCGAACGTTCTGATGAACCTCGTTGAAAATGTTGAAATCAAGCCGGCTGTCAATCAGGTTGAACTGCATCCGTTCTTTGCCCAGACTGCAGCTCTTGAAAACATGAAGGAACTCGGCGTACAGCCGGAAGCGTGGGCACCTCTGGCGGAAGGCAAGCATGGTATCTTCACGGATCCTGAACTGACGGCAATCGGTGCGAAGTACGGCAAGAGCGCAGCTCAGGTCGTTCTGAGATGGAACGTGCAGAGAGGTGTCGTGATCCTGCCGAAGAGCACAAAGCGGGCAAGAATGGCAGAAAACAAAGATCTCTTCGATTTCACACTGACGGATGAGGAAATGGAACAGATCACAGCGAAGTCTCTTGATCACAGCGAGATCATCAACCACTTTGATCCGAAACTTGTTCAGTTCCTTAACAGAAGAAATATCCACGACTAAAGGAGAAACGTATGCAGGAAAAACTGTTTGCTCTGTCCGATGCATTCTGGACAGCAATGAAGAACCGGGATGGTGAAACTATGTACGCGATCGCTGATCCCAACTGCAATTTTGTCCATATCGGCACCAACGCAGATCTGGATAAAGAAGTGAAATACTACACGGACGGCATCTTCCAGCCGACAGATATCACAGTACATAACCGTGAATTTCATGCCTTCGGTGATACCGCCATCGTTCTGACAGATGTCGATTACGGACTGATGCTGGGCAGCCAACCGACAACACATCATTTCATGGTGACGGAAGTCTATCAGAATCAGAACGATAACTGGAAGCTGATCCAGTTCACATTTACAGCACTTGTACACTGATTATCTATTCAAGGGTCAGCTTCTGCTGGCCCTTTGAAAAAAGAAGAGAGGAAACATTCGATGAAAAATGTATTGCTCATATCAGCATTTTTGGATAAAGACGGCAATACAGGCAGTAACAGCTGAATCCTGTCAGGCTATGAAAGAATCGTCATCTTTGAAATGATCGCAAGGCTGATCTGCCATGTACAGAAAGATGTCTGACCTGAACATCCTGTCAGCTCTTGAAAAACAGATGAAACAAGAAGGAAACAAAATATGTCAGAAATACTATTTATAAACGGAAGTCCTGAAAGACAGGGAAATACCGCAAAACTCGCAGCAGCTCTTCTGAAAGGTGAAAAGGCAGAGACACTTAATCTGACGGATTATCGAATCAATGTTTATGGCCAGAAACTTCCTGGAGATCAGTTTGATGATGTACTTGCCATGATGAAAAAAGCGGATGTGCTGATCATCGGATCACCGCTTTACTGGCATAATATCTGCGGCTCTGTACGTAATCTTCTGGACCGTTTCTACGGACCGGTCTCACCCGGGGAACTCAGCGGAAAAAAACTTTGGTTCATTTATCAGGGCGCTGCACCGGAACAGTGGATGCTGGAAGCCGGTGAATATACAATGAAGCGATTTGCCGGTCTCTATGGTATGGATTATATGGGAATGATCAGTACAGCGGAAGAAGCCCGGAAGTATACGATCGGAGGATCGATGAAATGAATGATAACAGAATGAAACTGAACAATGGGTTACAGATCCCGCAGCTTGGCTTCGGTACGATCGGTCAGTCGGGTGATCTGATCACTGACAATGTGGCTTTTGCGCTGCATCATGGCTATGAACTGATCGATACTGCCAACCGTTACGGAAATGAAGCCGAAGTCGGACTGGGTTTAAAGAAATCCGGGCTGAGAAGAGAAGATTATTTTCTTGAGACCAAGCTCGGACCGACTCTTTATGAAAAAGATTCTGCCATTGACGATACACTTGTAAGACTTGGCGTAGACTACATTGATGTGATGCTGCTGCATCATCCGGTGAACAATTATCTCCATGCCTGGGGCATGCTGGAAAAGGCATACAAAGAGGGGAAGATCCGTGCCATCGGTCTCTCCAACTTTGAGACAGATCAGATTCAGGAGATCATTGACAAAGGTGAGATCAGACCGATGATCATGCAGGTGGAATGCCATCCGTATTTCCCGGCTGAGACAAGAAAACCGTACTGTGACACCAATGACATCCGTCTGCAGTCCTGGTTCCCGCTGGGACACGGTTCCCCGGAAATGCTAAGTGAGCCGGTTTTTGTACAGATGGCGGAGAAGTATGGAAAGAGCACTGCTCAGATTGTCATCAGATGGCATATTCAGATGGGATTCGGCCTGGTGCCGGGTTCAAAATCATATGGTCATATCGAAGAAAACGCAAACGTGTTTGATTTCTGTCTCACGGAAGAAGAAATGGCATTGATTGCTTCATTGAATAAGCATGAACCATTTTATAAGGTGACTGAGGAATCACTGCATAAAATGGCAGTAACGAAATGCAATTTTGAGGACTGAATATGAAAGTTCTGATGGTAAATGGCTCTCCCAGAAAGGATGCCTGTATTGGTACGGCATTGCATATCGCATCCGATATACTCAAAGAACAAGGGATTGAGTCTGAAACGATCCACATCGGAAACAAAGATATTCGCGGCTGCATTGCGTGCCTTTCGTGCCGGAAAACCGGGAAATGTGTTTTTAATGATATCGTCAATGAGATGTATCCGAAGCTTGATGATGCGGATGGCCTCATCGTCGGTACGCCAGTCTATTTCGGCAATCCAAACGGCACAGTTCTTTCTTTCCTGCAGAGACTGTTCTACAGCTACCCGGGAAATCTGAAAATGATGCCGGCAGCAGCGGTAATCTCCAACCGCAGGGGAGGAAGTTCTGCTTCTTTTGAAGCAATGAACCAGTTTTTCACAATGCGGGAAATGCCTGTAGTCACTTCTTCTTACTGGAATGATGTGCATGGCTATACCGCGGAAGATGTTTATAAAGACGAAGAAGGCGTACAGACAATCCGTAACCTGGCATTGAATATGTCATTTATGATAAAGGCCATTCAGGCACAGAAGAAAAAGGAAGAACTTCCCGATACAAAAAAGGAAGTCCGCACAGACATGATCCGATAGAGTGAAAAGAAATATGGAATACAGAACACTGAAGAACGGCATCAGGATGCCGATGGAAGGTTTCGGAGTCTTTCAGGTAAAAGACTTTGAAACCTGTAAGGAATCAGTCCTGAATGCAATTAAAACCGGCTACAGACTGATTGACACCGCTGCTTCCTATGGCAATGAGGACGCGGTCGGCGCTGCTGTAAAGGAAGCAATCGAAGCCGGCCTCTGCACAAGAGAAGAACTATTTATCACTTCCAAGATGTGGGTGGCGGAGGATACTTTGCCCACGATGAAGACATTATGAACTGGCTGTTCGGTGAACACAGATAGAGGATGACCGGGAAAGGAGTCATATGAAAAGAATATCGGTGACCGTCTTGCTGCTGAGTATCACTCTGATCACAGCAGCCTGCGGACAGCAGCCGGACGGTCAGAATATACAGAAGATGTCTTCTGCGGATGAACGCATTGACAGCACAGATACAGATCAGCCTGCTGAGAAAGATGAAACAGAGGCAAACATGAACAAGAATGAATCACTAATTGAACAGACAGGATGGACCGCTGCAGTTCCTGAAGATTACTTTTTTCCCGCTTCAGGGCAGGGACGTGTGGAATCCATTGATTATACTACAAAGGATTACGCTGGGAACGGCGGTGAAATCACAAAAACGGCCTATGTCTATC
>ONSK01000320.1 GCA_900320455.1 uncultured Erysipelotrichaceae bacterium
CCAGATGGGGTTATCAGGCATATTTGTTTGAAGAACTGAAACCCTATGACGAATTGACATATATCCAAAAGAGCAAAGAATGGTTATTGTCAAAAATTGATGTTGGGATAAATTCTACAAGGACAGCGAAATCATATAGCGCAGAAGAATTGGATAGGGAAATGGAGGAATTGCTGCGCTTTGAACCGTTTGATCCGCATTTTGCAGAGGGACACGATGCAGGAGCAGCGTATTGGATTTATCCCGTAACGGTCAGGGATACAGCGCGAATAGAGGATGCAGACATTCTGGAATACAGAGACTACGAAATTTCAATACCGGACAGGTATTTTGATAATCTGCTCACGGATTTCTTTACTGACGGTATTGACCCGGAGCTATCTATCAATGCCCATCGATATTCCACAGATGACGTGCCGGAAGGCGTGCCGATTTTTGGATTTGAATGGTACCTTCATCCGAACTTCTATACGTATGAGCAAATGAAGCGGATCATGAATAGAATTGGAGATACGGCTGAATTACTGCGAAAAGGGCATATCAATCTGCTGCCCTCGAAACTGAAGTCCAGGCTTCGGAAAGAGTTCGCCGCTGTGGATGAGGATGAATCGGCGACAAGATACCGTGACGCAATGATGATCACCGCTGATTATTATGAAAAGCTGATTGCGAGAATTCAACAAATGATGGCAGCATGTAAACAGACAGATATCTTATGCGTAATGGGACCGTAGGGAGAAATAACTTGCTATGTATGGCTTTCTGAGCAATAGATATACCGATCGGCGACCGCGGCAATGGTGCGTATGCCCCATAATTGCTATGACGGTGTGCCGAAATAATAAAAGAGGTGCAGGAAAATGACGTATCAGGAATTCATTGACCGAGTCAAAAAGCAGGCCTATGAGGAACTGGGGTATTCCCTGGAACTGATGAAGTTCTACCCGGAAGGCTTCACATCGGATGATCCCCAAATGATCGAATGGATCAAGGACAGCAACAACCGTTTCGTCGGTGAAGAAAACAGCAGGCTGCTGACGGACTTCCTGACAATGGAAGTGCCAAAGGGGAACGGACATGCCAGCATTCACAGGATCGCTATCCGCAAGATGTATGAGGACGGGGAAAAGAATGGTTTTGACGCTGTGTTCAAGGATATCCGCAATCTGCAGAAGGACATCGACGATGCACATGTGGATCCGGAAAAGGTGGAGCTGAGGGCAACGACTGATTACGAAAAGATACGGGATCAACTGATTCTCCGGCCGCTGAACTACAGCCTGCATATCCGGGACCTCAAAGGCTGTGTCTATCGCAAGGTGAGCGATTTCGTCCTGGTGCTGTATCAGCTTCTGGGTGATGCGAATCATTCCCTGGTAACCAGCAAGATCAGACGGGATGAACTGAAACGCTGGGGCATGGAAGGCCAGGAGGATCGTGTGATGCGGGACGCACTGGAGAATACGGCCCGCCTGTATCCGGCTTGTGTATTTGACCAGCGGACCGGTAAAGAAGAGAATTTCCTGGAAAAAGAATTCACCAAAAAGGATATCACCTTCCATGCGGTTTATGATCAGATCCTTCTTTCCACCTTCAAGACCACCAACGGCGCGGTGGCACTGTTCTATCCGGGCGTGATCGAAAAGATGATGAAGATCATGGGCGGCCCTTCCAGGCAGTATTCATGAATATCAACGACGTTATGATTTTTGCCAAGGACGATCCGATGGCATACCATTTTGCGCAGACGGCCAAAGAGTCCAGCAGAATGGGCGAAAAGCTGTCCGGCAAGATGTTCCTATGCGACGGGAAGCAGGTGATACCGGGCATTGTGGTGAAGATCTATGAGGACGAAAAGGGCCGAAGAGCGGAGGTTGACTGAACATGGACAGACGGCAGAGACTGATAGAGATATTTGAAGATACGCAGCGGTTTTACTCGCAAAAATCACAGCTGGCAAACGCCGTCCAGGTGGCGAAGGGCGCTACGAAACTATATGAAGCGGAGGACTATCCGGAGATTGCCTGCCTGCCGGAACCAGGATGCGCGGTCACAGTTTCAAAGCACAAGACCTTTGAGGCGGCGGTGGAGATACACAGATCCCATCCTGATTGGAAGATCACTGTTCTGAATTTCGCCTCGGCGACAAATCCCGGCGGCGGTGTGAAGACAGGCAGCAGTGCGCAGGAAG
>ONSK01000289.1 GCA_900320455.1 uncultured Erysipelotrichaceae bacterium
TCACGGAAGATGACCTGGATGATCTGGCAAGAGGAACCGTTGACATGTATACATTCTCCTATTACATGTCCAACCTGGTCACAACACACAAGGTGGAAGACAAGGTCGGCGGCAACTTCTCCATGGGCGCTAGAAATGAATACCTCAAGTATTCCGACTGGGGATGGGCGACAGACGCGGATGGTCTGCAGTACTATCTGGAAATGATCTATGACAGATATCATCTGCCTGTCATGGTTGTTGAGAATGGTCTCGGCGCATATGACACTGTTGAAGCAGACGGTTCCATCCATGATCCGTTCCGCATTGACTACTACAGAATCCACATTGAAGCCATGGACAGAGCAATCGCCAACGGCGTAGATCTGATCGGCTACACAACATGGGGATGCATCGACGTCGTTTCTGCCGGAACAGGCGAAATGAGAAAGAGATACGGATTCATCTATGTTGACATGGATGATGAAGGAAAGGGCTCCATGGCCCGCTCCAGAAAAGACAGCTTCTTCTGGTACAAGAAAGTCATTGCCTCCAACGGCGAAGATCTGGCGTGATTTGTGAACCCTGTGTCTCAGATACAGGGTTTTTCTCTGCTTTCTTCTGATACAATATAAATACAGAATAGAGGAGACATACAATATGGCACATTTTCCTGAAGGCTTTCTCTGGGGCGGCGCGGTAGCGGCCAACCAGTGGGAAGGCGGCTGGAACCTCGGCGGAAGAGGTCCGGCAATGACAGACGTCACAACAGGCGGATCTGTCAAAGAAAGAAGAAAGATCACGTACATTGACAAGGACGGAAACCATGGAACGCTTGACCGTCATCAGAAGCTTCCGGAAGGCGCACATTATGCCGTTCTGGATGAGTATCATTATCCCAACCATGAAGCGGTAGACGGCTATCATCATTACAAAGAGGACATTGCCCTGTTCGGCGAGATGGGATTCAAGCAGTTCAGAATGTCCATCTCCTGGTCCAGACTGTTCCCGACAGGCCTTGAGAAGGAACCGTTAAAGGAAGGCGTTGAATTCTACAGAGACATGTTCAAAGAGATGCATAAATACGGCATCGAACCGCTGGTCACGATCTGGCACTTCGACACACCGCTGTATCTGGAAGAGCATTGCGGCGGATGGCTGAACAGAGAGACAATCGATCATTTTGTGAGATTCGCCACAGCCTGCTTTACAGAATTCAAGGGACTGGTTCATAACTGGCTGACATTCAATGAGATCAACAACACGATGCCGGATCCTGTCTTCCGTCCGGACTGCTCGGATGAAGAGTTTGCGGAAGCCTGCCAGCATCTCCACTACCAGTTCGTTGCCAGCGCCAAGGCAGTTCAGATCGGACACGCGATCGATCCTTCCAACATGATCGGCTGTATGATCTGCGGTATCTGCTATTATCCGGGCACATGCGATCCGGCAGATATCATCGAAAACAGACACAGATGGGAAGAGAAGATCTTCTATTGCGGAGACGTGCAGTGCAAGGGTTACTACCCGACATTCGCAAAGCGTATCTGGGATGAGCACAATGTGAAGCTCGACATCACGGAAGATGACCTGGATGATCTGGCAAGAGGAACTGTCGACATGTATACATTCTCCTATTACATGTCGCAGAATGTCACAACCCACAAGGACGTTGAAATCGTCGGCGGAAACATGTCCGCTGGTTCCAGGAACCCGTATCTGGAATATTCCGACTGGGGATGGTCCACAGACCCGAGCGGACTGGATTACTATCTGGAAATGATCTATGACAGATATGAGCTTCCGATCATGGTCGTTGAGAACGGTCTCGGCGCGTATGACACTGTTGAAGAAGACGGTTCCATTCATGATCCGTTCCGCATCGACTACTACAGAAAGCACATCCAGGCAATGGACAAGGCAATCGCGCACGGTGTTGATCTGATCGGCTACACAACATGGGGATGCATTGACGTTGTTTCTGCCGGAACAGGCGAAATGAGAAAGAGATACGGATTCATCTATGTCGACATGGATGATGAAGGAAAGGGCTCCATGAAGAGATCCAGAAAGGATTCCTTCTTCTGGTACAAGAAAGTCATCGCTTCCAACGGCGAAGACCTCGCATAGCAAATTCAAAGGAACGCTGCTGAAAAGCAGTGTTCTTTTCTTTTTGTGCAGAATTTTCTCTTTTTCCGCATATATAAGTACAGAAAGGAAAAGAGAATCATGAAAAACAAAGAAAAGAAAAAACATAAGAGGAGAAAGATCAGGGAGGAACATTTCAGCGGCATTCTCAAAAGAGGAGTCATCACAACAGAAGAAGGAAATTTTGAAGCGCTGCTGGGAATGGAACTGGTGGATGATCCGCTGCAGGGACCGGGGATCCTTCTTTCGGTATCGATCCTTGGTGAAGCGGAGGATCAGCCGTAAGTCACACAGTTGTTTTTAAGATGGCAGACGTTTTTTCCTGTATGATAATAGCATCGGGAGAAGTGTATGAATTTAGTATGGAAATATCTTGGGCTGTATAAGAAAGAGAGTATTCTTGCGCCGCTCTTCAAGCTTCTGGAGGCACTGGGAGACTTGTTTGTTCCGCTGGTTGTTGCGGATATCATCAACACCGGAATCGCGAACGGAGATACTGGCTATCTTCTTTCAAGATTCGGTATTCTGATTCTGCTTGCCCTGGCGGCTCTGCTCTGTTCGTTTACCGCCCAGTGGTTTGCGGCTACAGCCAGTGTCGGCACGGCATCACGCATGCGCCAGGCACTGTTCGACCACATCGGAGATCTTTCCTATACAGAGCTGGATTCTCTTGGAACCAATACGATGATCACCAGACTGACAAGCGATATCAACCAGGTACAGAGCGGTCTGAACCTGGCGCTGCGTCTGCTGTTAAGAAGTCCGTTTATCGTCTTCGGTTCCATGATCATGGCATTCACCATTGATTTCAAATGCGCCATGGTATTCGCGCTGGCAATTCCGGTGCTGCTTGCGGTGGTCTTCTGGATCATGTTGACAAGCATTCCGATGTACAAGAAGGTACAGGCGGAGCTGGACAAGGTGCTCGGCGCCGCAAGAGAGAATCTGACCGGCGTCAGAGTCATCCGTGCCTTCCGCAAGGAACAGGATGAAATCAGAGATTTCGATCAGAAGAACGATGCCCTGACAGTCATGAACGAAAAGGTCGGAAGACTCTCCGCATTACTGAATCCGCTGACATACGCGCTGATCAATATCGCGGCGATCATCCTGATCCAGAAAGGTGCTCTGCAGGTAAACCTCGGTGTCATCCAGCAGGGTGATGTTGTCGCTCTTTACAACTACATGGCGCAGATGATCGTTGAGCTGATCAAGCTGGCTTCTCTGATCATTTCCATCGACAAGGCAATTGCCTGTGCCGGACGTGTCCAGAAGGTCATGGAGATTCCTTCTTCCATGACGTATCCCAAAACAACCGGTGAAAAGAAAGCAACAGATGACATGGTTGTCTTTGATCATGTTTCATTCACATACGCATCCGCCGCTGCCGAATCCCTGAGCGATATTTCCTTCAGGGTAAAAAAGGGACAGACCTTCGGTATCATCGGTGCCACCGGCTCCGGCAAGACGACGGTCGTCGATCTGATCCCGCGCTTCTATGACGCCACAAAGGGCAGTGTGGAAGTGGATGGTCTGAATGTCAGAGCGTATACAAGAGAAGATCTTGTAAAGAAGATCGCAGTGGTGCCGCAGAAAGCGGTGCTGTTCAAGGGAACGATCCGTGACAATATGAAATGGGGCAATGAAGAAGCCTCTGATGAGGAAATCATGAAGGCTGTGGAACGTGCCCAGGCTTCAGAGGTCATTGAAGGAAAAGGCGGTCTCGATGCGGAAGTCGAACAGTATGGAAGAAACCTGTCCGGCGGCCAGAGACAAAGACTCACCATTGCGAGAGCCCTCGTCAAAAACCCGGAAATCCTGATCATGGATGACAGCGCCAGCGCATTGGACTTTGCGACAGACGCGAAGCTCAGAGCTGCGGTTGCCTCGCTGGATATGACCGTGTTCATCGTATCGCAGAGAACGAGCTCGATCCGCAATGCCGATCAGATCCTCGTGCTGGAGGACGGCGAATGCGCCGGCACCGGCACCCATGCCGAATTGATGGAAACATGTGAGATCTATCAGGAAATCTACTATTCACAGTTCCCGGAAGAACGTCCTTCCCTCAGCGGAAAGGAGGTGCAGGCATGAGCGCGCAGAAAGAAACACTGAAGAAGGTCATTGCCTTCATCGGCAGATACAGACTGCTTCTTCTCGTCAGTATCCTTCTTTCGGCACTGACTGTTGTACTGCAGTTATATGTTCCGATCCTTTTCGGCGATGCGGTTGACGGCATCATCGCGGCAGGCAATGTCGATATGGATCTTGTCGTATCGTGCCTGAAAAAGATTCTGATCGTGATCCTGGCTTCATCGATCGCGACATGGATCATGAATGTTCTCAATAACCGCCTTGTCTACAGGGTAATCAAGGATATCCGCGCCAAAGCGATCCGTGTCATTCAGACACTGCCGCTCAAGTATCTGGATTCCCACAGCACAGGTGATGTCGTCGGACGCATGATCGCCGATACCGATCAGCTGTCAGACGGACTTCTGCTCGGTGTGACGCAGCTGTTCTCGGGTGTTGTCATGATCATCGTGACGCTCATCTTCATGTTCCGCAAAAACGTGATGATCACTCTGTTTGTCATCGTCATGACACCGGTCAGCTTCCTTGTCGCAAGATTCATCGCCTCCAGATCGTATACGATGTTCCGCAGACAGACGGAAACCCGCGGCAGACAGACAGCTCTGATTGAAGAGATCACCGGCAATGAGAAGATCGTTGCGGCCTTCGGCTATCAGAAGAGGGCTTCTGAAAGATTCGCGGAAGTCAACGCAGAACTGGAGAAATACGCCCAGAGGGCAGTCTTCTACAGCTCGCTGACCAATCCGAGCACAAGAGCAGTCAACAGTGTCATCTATGCATTAGTTGCTTTGATCGGTGCTTTCGCGATCCTGAAGGGACAGCTCAGTGTCGGCGGCTTCTCGGCAATGCTGGCATACGCGAACCAGTACATGAAACCGTTCAATGATATCTCCAGTGTCATCGCTGAGCTGCAGGCAGCTCTGGCCAGCGCCGCAAGAGTCTTTGAATTGATCGAAGCAGAACCGGAAAGCAAGGAAGCGGAGAAAGTCATGCCGGAGGCATCCGGCATCGTCGACATCGACGACGTCAGTTTCTCCTATGATCCGAAAGTACCTCTGATTGAGCATTTCAGCCTGCAGACAAAAGAAAGCATGCGCATTGCCATCGTCGGTCCGACTGGTTGCGGCAAGACGACATTTATCAATCTTCTGATGCGCTTCTATGACGTGGACAAAGGTGCGATCCGCATCGATGGTGAGGACATCCGCGATGTCACAAGACATTCTCTGCGTGAGAATTACGGCATGGTATTGCAGGAGACATGGCTCAAGCACGCAACAGTCCGTGAGAATATCGCTTTCGGCAAGCCGGATGCCGCGGATGAGGAAATCATCAAAGCGGCGAAGGAAGCCCACAGCTGGGAATTCATCCGCCGACTGCCGCAGAAGCTGGATACCGTCATCAATGAAGACAGCCTGTCTCAGGGACAGAAACAGCTGCTGTGCATTACCCGTGTCATGCTCAGCCTGCCGCCGATGCTGATATTGGATGAAGCGACATCCTCGATCGATACCAGAACAGAACTGCAGGTCCAGAACGCTTTTGACAAGCTGATGGAAGGCAGAACAAGCTTCGTGGTGGCTCACCGTCTTTCCACCATCCGCAGCGCGGACGTGATTCTTGTCATGAACAGCGGAAAGATCATCGAGCAGGGCAGCCATGATGAACTGATGGCAAAGAACGGTTTCTACGCCGATCTCTACCGCTCGCAATTTGTGAATCCTGCCGCGGCTTAATCAGATCCCGGAGAAAATCCGGGATTTTTTCAAAATGCTGTAACCTGACTGCATTGTTTTTCGTCATTAAGGGTGAAAGGGGAAAAATCATGGAAGACAATGAACTGATTGACCGGTTCTTTGAACGTGATGAGGAAGTATTGAAGGATACAGAGAAACAGTACGGAAAATACTGCCGCACGCTGGCTTTCCGGATTCTCGGTGATGACATGGACAGTGAAGAGATCTTCAATGAAGTGCTTCTGAAAGCATGGAATGCGATTCCGCCCCTGCGGCCGCTCCGCTTCCGCCTGTATCTCGCAAAGCTCACCCGCAATCTTGCCTTCTCGAAATACCGCAGTGAAAAGGCATTGAAGCGGGGAGGAAGCGAAGTGACAGTCGCCCTGGATGAACTTGCGGAATGCATTCCATCCGGCAGCACGCCGGAAGAACACATGCATCTGTCAATTCTGAAGGATTCGATCTCCGCTTTTGTAAGAACGCTGCCGGATACAGACCGGAAGCTGTTTGTCAGAAGATACTTTGAGACCGAAAGCATCAAAGAGATCGCATCGGCTTCCGGCCTGAGTGAAAACAATGTTAAAGTGAAACTTCACAGAATCCGTGAAGGACTGAAGAAACATCTGGAAAAGGAGGGAATGCTGTCATGAAAAAAGAAGATCTGTATGAGGCTGTAGGTGAACTTGATGATGAGCTTCTGCGTGATACCGCGTTTCATAAACCGGCACATACACTGCGCTGGGCTTCCGTACTGATTGCCTCAGCTGCCGCGGTCTGTCTGCTCATCGTATCGGTATTCCGCAATGATCCCGGAATCAGGGAAGGACTGCTGATAGCGCAGGCGGAGGTTCCGGAATATACGCTGCCGGAAGATATGACGGCGGAAGAATATCTTGCCCAGTCGGGACAGGATGCATTCGCAAAAGAACAATTCAATTACAGAATGCAGGCGGCAGAGAATGCGCCGTACTTCAATACGTTCCATCACAACGTGATGCGCAGCTTCCTGCAGGGTCAGAGTGAAGACAACAGAGTATTCTCACCATCCTGTACCTGGAACATGCTGGCAATGCTGGCGGAGTGCACAAATGGCAATACGAGAAAACAGCTGCTGGACTATATGGGCGTACAGGATCTCGAACAGATCCGGAAGATGTCTGATCTGATGTGGAAAGCCAGCTGGGCAAAGAATCCCGTGGAAACACAGACATCTTCATCCAGCATCTGGATGAACCAGAATATCCGTTATCAGAAACCTGTTCTGGAACTGCTCGCAGAAACATATCACGCTTCTTCTTATCAGGGGAAAATGGGAAGTGAAGAACTCAATGCGGAACTGAGAACATGGCTGAACGAAAACACCGGAGGAATTCTGAAAGAATATGTTTCCAAAA
>ONSK01000262.1 GCA_900320455.1 uncultured Erysipelotrichaceae bacterium
CGGCATCCAGCACTCCAAGGAAGCGATGGAAGCAGAGCGCGAAGTCACCAACATGACAAACGACCTGCTCAAGAAGAATGCCGAGACACTGCACCAGGCTACGATTGAAACAGCCAAGGAAAGCGAAAGAGGAATCATCGATATCGAAACTTTGCAGGAGACAAACCAGAAGCTTATCTCCACACTGGATGAAGTTCTGGATATCCAGAGAGAAGGTCATGAGAAGAGAGCCGCAGCTGAGCTTGAACTGAGAAGAATCGAGAACCAGCTGACAGACAAACTCCTCCAGATCAACTCCCAGAGAGACGTTACAAGAAAGTAAGAGACACACAGAAACAGGCAGAGATCATCAATGATCAATGCCTGTTTTTTCTGTTGTTGAAATATTCATGAATTGCAGTATGATGTGAAAACAGAAGGGAATACGGTACGAATGAAGCTTGGAAGAAATCTGTCAAAACTGATCGTTCTTGTTCTTCTGTTTTGCATTCCGCTGTGCAGCTGCAAACACGAACGGAAAGAAGAGCGGATTCCTGAAGGAATCGCAGTGCTGCCTTTTGATTCTCATGAATACTGGTATCTGAATGATTCTGATTCTGTATACAGAAGGATTTCCATGCAGGATTCCTTCCGTATGTTTGAGGAAAAGGCGGAATGCCTGCTTCTGTTCAGCCGGCCGACATGCGGTATATGCAATATCATGGTCCCTGAGATCAACAGCGTATGCAAAGAAATGAACAGAAATGTATATTACGTTGATGTGGAAGATGAACAGCTCATACAGATGTCTTCTTCTGAAAGAGAAGAACTGTTTGACAGACTGTTTGAATATCTTGATCCGATTCTGCCGCCGGATCCTGAAGATCCTTCAAAGAAGACGATGTATGTTCCTCTGCTTGTAAGAATCTCCGAAGGAGTGATTACAGGCTCCATGGAAGGATTCCCGCAGGATATTGAAATGCCGGAAGAACCGGATGACTGGAATGAAACAGAACGGAAGAAACTCTCAGACAGAATCCGTTCTCTTGCGAACTGAAAAAAATGCGGATCGTATGACCCGCATTTATCAGTCATCAAGTACATTCGGTTTGAAGTCAACCCATCTTTCATCCTTGTCGGCGATCCACTGATTGTCACCGATTCTGTACCAGGTATATCCTCCTGATGCCTTGGATTCAAAGACAGGATATGTTTTTCCTTTTTGCGCAGTGCCGAGGCTTCCGTATTTTGTGGAAGGTCCGCTGCGGATGTTCAGGTTATCAATTCTGACAACTGCCTCACCCATTGTATCGGCAATTACTGCCTGCGGTGTCGGCGCAGGTGTTGGTGTCGGAGTAGGTGCAGGAGTCGGTGCGGGAGTCGGTGTTGCCGTTGGCTCCGGTTCAGGAGTGGTCTCCGATGTCGGAGCCGGTGTCTCGGAAGGTACAGGTGTTTCTTCCGGAACGGTAACAGGTGTTGTTTCCGCGGCAGTCTCTTTATGTGAGAAGATGCCGAGGACCGGATCAAACAGTGACGGTTTGATCATATAGATGACTGCGCATGCCGCAACAGCGACAAGCAGAAGCGCGAGAATGGATACGAGAAGCGGATGTTCTTCATCATCGTCTTCTTCTTCCTCTTCTTCCGGTTCTGTTTCCGGCTTTGTTTCGGGAACAGGCGCGATATGCGAAGGCGCTGCCTTGGCGTAGGAAATCACAGCCTCTTCCTCCGGACTCAGCTGCTCAGTGGATTCTGAAGAATCCTCTCTGCGCAGTGCATTGAAGTCAAGGACATCAAGTGTGTCACTGTCTTCTTTTGCGGCTACGATTGTTTCCTCTGATTTTTTCTCGAAGTCAGGATCTTCCGGAAATGAAACTGCTTCAGCTGTATATTGAGCGGGCCGGCCGCAGTTCGTACAGAACCGTGATGCCGGATCCAGCGGTTTCCCGCAGTATTTGCAATAAGCCATAATCATCCTCCCCAGTGAATGCTGTACCTATTATACAGGAATTCCGCCGGGGTATATAATGGAAATGGAAACGGAGGCTTTTTATGATCTGTAATCATTGCGGTAAAAACATACCTGACACAAGCACATTCTGCGGATACTGCGGTTCTCCGCAGAAGATTGAACTGGATATCGAACCGGTATCTGTAACGGAAGAAGAAAACACGGAAGCACCTGCCGAAGAAGTCATTGCGGAAGAAGTGACAGAAGTTCCTGTGACTCCGGAGGAACCTGAAGAAACACCTGCGGAAGAAGAAATTGAAGAAGCTGTCATTGAAGAAAAGGAACCGGAACCTGTACCTGAAACAGCGGTTCCAGAACCTGAACCGGAAGTGACCGCGGAACCGGCTGTCAGAACAGAGAACAAGGCAGCCAGCGCGATGAAGAATGCCGCGAAGAGTTTTCTTGCGGGCTTCAAGGGAGAAGAGTTCAAGGAACTGCTCAGAGTTCTGATTGATCCCTTCTCAAAGCATGGTCTTGCGGTTGTTCCTTCCATCTGCGTTCTGCTGTATCTTCTGATCGTATCCTGGATTACACTGCGTCATTCCGGCGGCTTTATCAGCGCACTGCTTGGCATACTGATTGCCTGCGGTGGTACGATGGTGATCATGCTTTTAAACAGAGCAGAGAAGTTCAGCTTTAAAAACATCTTCGGCACATCCGTATCAGCTCTTGTTGTACCTGCAATTGCTCTGACTGCGTTATGCATTCTTTCGTTTGTCAAAACTGCGTCAGTGCTGACAATTGAGCTGAATATCCTGTTCGTGTTCCTGGGCATTACGGTATATATCATTTCCATTGCCCGGATCGCATCAAAGATCCAGCCCTATATTCTGGCAGTGCTGATCACTGCTCTTGTACTGGGACTGACTGCGGCAATCTTCAGCGGAACACTGCCTGTATTCCGTCCGTTCTGATCCGGATATCATTTGGGGATGATTGATGATGCTTGTATACAAAATTTATGAAAGCGGGAATGAGGAATCGTTCCGGAAGATCTGTGAGATGCTGGAAAGGAACGGCATCCGGTACAGGATCCGCACGGAAGACATCCACGGAAGAAATGCGCTGGATTTCAAAATGGCAGCGAATCTTTCCGCACAGCCTGCGCTGATGTATCAGATTTACACAGACAGGAAAGGGTATCAGTGGTACCAGGATCATCTGAAATGAACAGTTAAGAAAAGAGTGCGATCGCACTCTTTTGTGTCATAATGCCTGCATTGTGTGAAATCCAAAGAGCATGTCTCTGACTCGTGGTTTCTCATACTGTCTGACTTCATCTGTACGGTTGTGAGCGGTAATTGTGCGGATTGTCTTCTCCAGGGAAGGCAGAAGTGAACCGTCGGGCATCAGCACCGATGTATGATGAGAATACGGGATTGCCGTGATCATGCCGTCTTCATCAATGACGGCTGTTTCTGTTCCGAATTCATCCATTGCCTCATAGAGAAGAGAAGCCTGTTCATAGTCAAGGTTTTCAGCGATACTGACAGGAGCACAGCGTGAGAGCTTCATGGCAGTATTTGCGTCATATCCGAGAAAGAGTCTGAGTGTGTCGGCTGCTGTGTAGTAAGAACAGTCGCCTTTGTTCAAAAGTATCAGTGTATACATAACAACCTCCTTTTTTTGTTTACAGAAAGAGTAGCTCTTTCATAAGAACAGCGTATGAAGGTTATCTGAACTCTGTGTTCACATGAATATTTTTCGTAATGATACGGTATAATTTGTTCACAGGAGAAACAGAATATGGCATTCAATATCATCCGTCAGGATATCGCCCGTGCTGAAGCGGACGCAATCGTCATATCCGCCAATACCGCTCCAAGAGACGGCGGCGGAGGAGACAGCGCGGTATATGCCGCAGCCGGCAGAGAAAAGCTTCTGGCCGCAAGAGAAGAAATCGGAATACTGAACCCGGGAGATGCGAAAGCAACACCTGCTTTTGATCTGCACGCGAAATATATCATTCACGTCAAAGCACCGAAATGGCTGGATGGAAACCATGGTGAAGGGGAGATGCTGAGAACCTGTTACCGGAATGCTCTGCATCTTGCGGAAGAACTCAAATGTGAAAGCGTGGTATTCCCGCTGCTCTCATCAGGCAGATACCGCTTCCCGGAAGCACTTTCCATGAGCATTGCCAGAGATGAGATCCGCTCGTTTGTGGAAACAAGCGATATGACAGTGACGCTGGCTGTGTATGACGCGGCGGCGTTCAATCTCTCAAAGCAGCTGGAAACGAATATCGTTTCCTACATCGATGATCACTATGTGGAAGCACATGGCTGGCGCAGAGAATCCAGCAGTTTTATGATGCCGCAGGCAAAGGGCAGCGCCATGCCGGAAGATTCCGTATCATTTCCGAAAGAGGTGAATGCCTTCTGTTCGCTGGAAGACGTTCTGCGCAGAAAAGAAGAGACGTTTACGGAAATGTTATTGCGGATGATTGATGAAAGAGGTCTGAAGGATTCTGAAGTATACAAGAAGGCAAACATTGACCGCAAGCTGTTTTCCAAGATCCGCTCGGATATCAATTACCATCCGAAGAAGAAAACAGTCCTGGCGCTGTGCTTCGCGTTGTCTCTTTCCATCAGGGATGCCCTGGAGCTGCTTTCCCGCAGCGGCTATGCGCTCTCTCCTTCCTCAAGAGCGGATCTGATCATCCGCTACTGTCTGGAGAATGAGATCTACGATATCTTCGAGGTCAATGAGATTCTTTTCCGCTTTGATGAACCGCTTTTGTTTGACGCGTGAAATGTCGCCTCTCAGGTGACATTTTTTCTTCCTGTCTGTACTAGGATACAGGTGCAGAACAAAGGAGGAAAGAACACATGAAAAACAACAGAACAGAAATCGTCTTCATTCTTGACCGCAGCGGATCCATGTCCGGACTGGAAAGTGATACCATCGGCGGATACAATTCATTCCTGAAACAGCAGAAGGAAACAGAAGGAGAAGCAATTGTCTCCACCGTCCTCTTCGACAATAAGATTGAAGTGCTTCATAACAGAGAAGATATCCGCACCGTTCATGAGATTACTTCGAAGGAGTATTACGCAAGAGGCACAACGGCACTGCTGGATGCAGTGGGAGGTGCGATCTCGCATATCCGCGACAGACAGCTGAAGGATGAAAAGCCGGCGGATCATACGGTATTTGTGATCATCACCGACGGCTATGAGAATGCCTCCAGGGAATATACCTATCCTCTGGTAAAGCGGATGATTGAAAAAAGCAAAGCGGACGGCTGGGAGTTCCTCTTCCTCGGCGCGAACATCGATGCGGCAGGGGAAGCACAGAAGTTCGGCATTGATGAAGCCAAAGCCGTACGCTTCAACAATGATGCCGAAGGCGTTGCCCTCAATTATGCCTCTGTCAATGCCGCAGTCCGTGAAATCCGTGCCGGAAAGACTGTTTCCAGATCATGGAAAAAGGATATTGAGAAGGATTTTTCCAAACGTTCTGGCAAATAACATGATTAACTGCTAAGTTAAAAATCCCTTGAAATAAAGGGATTTTTATCATTTTGCAGAAATATTTTAAAAAGAATTAGCACTCAAGTGTTGACAGTGCTAAAAATATGAGTATAACTATAAGTGTAAGGCGAAACACCTTGGAAAGAGAGGTACTTATGATGAAGTATTCATTAACAAGAAACAACGATTTATTTGACGACATGTTTGACAGCATGTTCAGAGCTCCGGTTTTCGGAGGACAGTCACTGATGAAGACAGACGTCCGTGAGAAGGACGGCAAATATCTCCTCGATATCGAAATTCCGGGCTACAACAAGGAAGACGTCAAGATCTCCCTCTACAACGGAACACTGACAGTCAGCGCTTCCCATAACACGACAAATGAGGAAAAGGATGCGGAAGGCAGAATGCTGCGCCAGGAGCGTTACTCCGGCAGCTGCTCAAGAAGCTTCTATGTCGGCGAAGGCATCCGTGACACAGACGTGCACGCTTCCTTCAACAACGGCATCCTCAGAGTTGAAGTTCCTACGGA
>ONSK01000204.1 GCA_900320455.1 uncultured Erysipelotrichaceae bacterium
ATAATCAGCAGATGCACTTTCAGTCCCTGACGGAGCGCTTTCTCAAAGCCTTCCATCACGATATCCAGCGCCTTCTCCTGGGCAAGTCTGCCGACGTAGACGATGACGGTATCGTCCATCGTCAGTCCGAAGGAAGCTCTGACTTCCTTCTTTTCTTCTTCGGTGAATCCTTCCGGTGAGAATTTGGCAAGTTCAAGACCGGTGGGAATCACGTCGATCTCACGGCGGATATGATAGCCTTCCAGCATCTTCTTCGTCTTGATGCTCGGCGCGATGACCTGCATGGAGCTGTCGCCGTACAGCTTGGAAAGCTTGGCGACTCCCTTTTTTGCCAGCGCGTCCAGCACCTTGGAATGGATGAAGTTGACGTAGTGGGTATAGTCCTCATACGTTGTATGGTATGTGGAAACAAGAGGGATCTTCAGCTGCCTTGCACAGATGCGGGCAAAGATGCCGACACCGAATTCCGTCTGGGCATGGATCAGATCGAGATTCAGCTTTCTGATCTCCTCAACCGCATGGGAATGGAACGGTGAAGTCATGATATAGCCGTATAAAAACTTCAGTTCCATGCCGGGCAGGCGCAGAATCAGTCCGTCGTCATCCCATTTTTCGCTTCCGTCTCCGTTGTATGTCGTAATAACATATACCTCATGCCCGTGTCTGAGCAGCTCGTCACGGAGGATTCTCGTGCTTGTGGCCACGCCGTTGAGCTCGGGCGGAAATGTATCACTGAACAGTCCTATCTTCATTTGCTTTCCTCTTTCATCGCTTCTGTACTGTATGTCCTGGGTGTGATTTCTTCCGGGACGATGGGGATGTCTTTCTGGCTCTTTGCGTACAGGAACACAGCGCCGCCGATAATCAGTACCTGGTAGAATGTCACAAGACGCCACAGGATCATGATGGAAGCCGCATCCGCCCTGTCAAATATCGTCGAGAACATCAGAATGAATGTTGCCTCGGTGCCGCCGGAGCTGCCCGGCATCGGCAGGAAGGCATTCACCATCGCCACAAATGAGCTGAGGGCGATCACGTCCAGCAGCTTTTCCGGACCGATGGGAATATGCAGTACCAGTGCGCACCAGTATGGAACACTGTAATACAGGATCAGACGCAGCAGGTCTTCCACTGCCAGCATCGCGATCATCTTCCGGTGTGTCTTCAGGACAACGATCTCCTTGGAGAACATCTGAAGCTGACGCTCCAGGTTTTCCAGTGTCTTTTCCTTGTCTTTCACAAGATGGATTTTCGCGCCGATGGAAATACCGGTTGTCGTGATCCAGGTGTAAAAGCGCGGGGATGAGGCCAGAAGCCACAGGAAGAAAATAATCCCCGAGCTGATCATGAATCCGAAGATGACGATCAGGAAGAACTGGGAATAGTTCGTATAGTAATAGCTGAAGCGCATCAGAATCAGAAACAGCACGAACAGTGTCATCACCGACTGATACACAATAAAATCAAGCCAGAGAATACCGATGGAATGGGTAACCGGAATTCCCTGCTTGCGGAAGATATATCCCTGGCCGACCTGGCCGCCGGACGCGCCCGGTGTGATATTGCAGAAAAGACCTGCCACATAGGCGTTGATAATACCCTGTTTCCATGTATATTCCGGATGTGACTGACGGCATTCCAGCATCAGTCCCCACCCCAGCATCACTTTCTCCAGAACCATCAGGACAACCAGAAAAAGAAGTCCGGGGATGGAAATCCGGCTCAGGATCTGGATGACTTCTTTTCCGTCGTTTTTGAGCGTAAAGAAAAGAACCACGCCGGCCAGCGACAGAATCAGAAAGATGTTGAAGTAAGTATTCTTGAATAGTGCCTTGAGTTTATTCAGCATATAGACCATTATACCGTTTTTGCCCGGTGCACACAACGAAGCGTGTTACAGAACGGATTCGTAGACAGCTTTCAGTTTCTGACCGACAGCTTCCAGTGTTCTTTCAGAGGCAACTTTGTATCCTTCCTCCCTGGTATCGGGAAGTGTTCTTTCAACTGTTCCCCTTACGAGCTCAGCGAATTCATCATTGTCATGTCCCTTGTAGCAGCTGACGCCGTTCACAAGCCAGGGATCAAATACCCCGATATCACGCACTACGACGCGCTGACGGGCCGCCAGAGCCTCAAGAACAACGATTCCTTCCGTTTCCTCATAGGACGGGAAAAAGAAGCAGTCAGCGTCGGAATAGGCACCTTCAATGATCGGTCCCTTGACATATCCCGGGAAGATCACGTTATCGGGATGATTCTCAACGATCTCAGCGATCTCACGGGGAATGATCATCTTGGAAATATCGCCGAACCAGATGAATTTGTATTCCGGCAGTTTCTTCGCAACTTCGACAAAATCAGGCAGTCCCTTTCTCTGAAACAGCAGTCCGACACCAAGGACAACCTTGTCCCCTTCTTCCAGCGAGAAGTATTTGCGGTAGGCCTTGATCTTTTCCTCGTCTCTTACGTATCTCGAAAGATCGATGCCGTTGGAAACAACATGGATCGGCAGATCAATGCCGTAGCCTTCCAATAGTCCCTTGGAATACTCCGTCGGCGTGATGATGGCATCAGCCGAACTGTACAGACTGACCAGTCTCATTTTGACAAGCGGCGCCAGGGCGTTGGAAAACAGGAAGCTGTTGCGGAAGTCCTCTTCCGTGGAATGGGCATGATAGATGACCTTTCTGCCGCGGCGGCGCGCACTGCGGACAATTGCCTCGCTGTTGACGCCCCACGTGTTGATGTGAAGGATATCGTAGTCTTCATCCCACGGATCGGTTGTGTATTCAACGCCTGCTGATTCCAGTGCCAGCATCTGATGCTTCATGGCTCTGCCGATACCGGATTTCGATATCATATCCTCGCCTTCAAAATACAGCAGTACTTTCATAGTTTTTCTCCTTTACAGGGCACACCGATTATACCATATGCCCGATGCAGTCAGTTCTTACAGATTTGTCACTGCATTGACGCAGCCTTCTCCGCCATGGCGACAGCGTCGCTTTCCGTTTCACATCCGGCCAGGAAACCGGAGGCGTGACAGAAGATGGCAGTAGAAATGCCGGATACCTTCTGCAGTTCCTCATAGCGCAGTCCGTACCACTCCTGCGGCAGAGGATGGCGGTAGGACGTTCTGTCATCGCTGTCGCTGAGCGCGCACTGCACATTCCAGCCGCCGCGCAGCGCCGGTGAAATGACATACCAGATATCATTTGCCTTGGGATTGTAGCGCTGTGAGTACAGCACGCCTTCCCATGGGGCGAATTCATCCATGATCATGATATGCGCGCTGCTGTAGTCAATGCATCTCAAAACATAGTCTCTGCCGTCCAGCGAAGAGATGATGCTGTCGATCCTGTTGAGCAGGATATCTCTGGCAAAGGATACCGCGTCCAGGAAGGCATCCTGGGGTTCCGTTGTGGAATTCCAGGTCGGATTGAAATCTTTGATGACCTGGGAAACGGTAAAGCTTGTTCTGGCAGCGGTAAGCACATACTTCTTCTGCTCTTCCGGCACGTTGACGATTGCCTCAAGTGCCTTTCCGGCAGGATTGAAGGCATTGTCTTCGGCATCGATGCCGAGGATCAGCGAGCTTTCCAGCTTCTGATAGACACTTTCGATATACCGTTTCGGACAGTCCTGTGCTTCCAGGATCTCTTCATGGTATTTCCTCCAGACAAGACCGCAGGCCGCATAGGGAATATCCGTTCCCGGATGGGTACCGTTATTCTCCTTGTTTTCCGGTGTGTGATGATCCAGTTCACCGCCGCCGATATCAAAGACGATCCAGTCTCCCCCTTCCGGGATGTCCGTGTCACTGCCTCTGACAACGTTGATATCCTCACACATCAGCGACAGCAGTGCCGCCGCAAAAACATCATCCGCATGAAAGATCCCGTCATGCGTATATAAGTTCAATATATCTCTCATTGTATTCTTCCCTCTGTTCTATTCTACAACAGGAAGGCTTCTTACTCCACCTTCCTTTCCGCCGCAGAAGGAAGCACATGTTTTTCATGCACACAAAAAACGCCTGAACAGCCGGCGTTTTCATTGAAAGACAGTTACTGTCCGCGGATGATCTTCAGTGCCCTCTCCTCATCTGCGGCTTTGACATAAATGACGTAGACATACTGCATTGTATCCGCAAAGGGTGCAGCACCCATTCCGCCGGACGCGTAGGAACGTGCCTGGTTGTAATGCAGATTCCGTCCGAAAGAAGAATGGTTTTTCAGTGTTTTCATTTCGTATTCAATGCCGTTCTTTTTCAGAGCCGACCAGACGGCAGCCGCGGCTTCCGCGCTGCTGTCCTTAAATACTGTTTTCCTGTTGAAAATCGTGATCATAACAGTACCTCCATCTACATCATAGCAAAAAGCATGCCCTTTCGGACATGCTTTCGTGTCTTTCAGAAGAATGGATTATTCTTCGTCCTGGAGCTTAGCCTTTGTGACCAGCTTCTTGTAACGCTTCTGAGCGTCGCTGAGTGTCTTCGCAAATGCAGCTTCAGCAGCTTCTTCGCCTCTGATTCTCGGCAGGTTGAAGTAACGAGCTTCGTTCATCAGGAATGCGTTGAAGTTCTCCCACTTCGGTTCCTTGGAATCGATTGTGAGCGGCTTTTCCTTTCTCGGGTCGAAGCGGTACAGTGTAACATAACCGCATTCAACAGCAGCCTTCTGTACGTTCGGTGCCTTTACGAGACCGCCCTTGATACCCTGCTCAGCGCACGGGCAGTAAGCGATGACGATAGAAGGTCCGTTATAGGATTCAGCCTCTTTCAGAGCCTTGATTGTCTGGATCTGGTTAGCGCCCATGGATACGGATGCAACATAAGCTGTGCCGTATTCCATAATGATCTGGCCGAGGTCCTTCTTGGCGAGTGCCTTGCCGCCTGCAGCGAACTTCGCGATGGAAGCAGCCTGGGAGGACTTGGAGGACTGTCCGCCTGTGTTGGAGTAGACTTCTGTATCGAGAACGAGAACGTTGACGTTCAGGTTGTTAGCCATGACGTGGTCAAGTCCGCCGTAACCGATATCATATGCCCA
>ONSK01000249.1 GCA_900320455.1 uncultured Erysipelotrichaceae bacterium
GCATCCTCATATGCCATTCCCATGCGCTTCATGGCATTGTTGGACATGCTGGCCTTGAGATATTCCGCAACTTCTTTCGGCGACTGTTCAATGCCCGCAAGGAATCTGTCTGTCGCGACATTCGGGCAGATGCAGTTGACGCGGATGTTGAATTCTCCCCACTCTCTTGCGGTGACGCGTGAGAGTGCGCGGATCGCTTCTTTTTCTGCGGCATATGCAGCGAATCCCGCCATGCCTTCCACACCTCCGATGGAGCCGTAGTTCAGGATTGCGCCTCCCTTTTCCTTCATGTACGGGAAGCACAGCTGCATCATGTTCCATGTTCCGTACAGACCGCTGTGGAGAGCCTCCTCCAGATCAGCGATCGTATGTTCAATGAACGGATGCGGCGCGCTGATTGTGGAAGCGTTGTTGCACAATGCGTCGATATGTCCGTACTTTGCGGCAATTGCCTCAACAAATGCCTTCAGCTGCTCATAATCGGAAACATCCGCCTTCATGGCAAGCACTTCCGCGCCTTTTTCTTCGCAGATTCTCTTTGTTTCCGCAAGACGTTCCTCATTTCTTGCGCAGATGCATACGGTCGCTCCTTCTTCCGCAAAACGGATTGCTGTCTGTTTGCCAAGACCTCCGCTTGCGCCGGTGACGATACAGATCTTATGATCAAGTTTTCCCATCAGATATACCTCCCTTCATGGGCATTTCCTTTATTTCATGATAGGGTGATATGATGAAAATGTATTATGTTTAATTGATATTTCTTATATGATATTGATATGAGAAAACAAAGTTCCGGAAAAATGTTTGAATTCCTGGATGAGGATCCAAGGATGCAGTGGACCGTGGAAAATCTGCAGGTACTGAACCGTCTGATGGACTGTGTCAGGCGCGGCGATACGGAAGAGATGAAAGATCTTGTACGGCAGAAGACACCGGATCTGGAAGTGCGTCTTGCGAGCGACGAGATCCGTCATGTCAAAGATCTTGTCATCATTCTGATCCAGATGCTTTCCCTTGCCGGAAACAGCGGCGGTCTGCCTGAAATGCTGGTATTGCGTCTGAAGGAACAGTATATCTTTCAGCTGGAAAAACTGGATGACATCAGATCTGTTTCCGCATTGGCAGATCAGGTAAAAATGGACTTCTGCCGATACGTGCATGAACTGCGCTCTCCTTCGGTCTCCGATGCCAGGATCCGCAGGGCGGTCAATCATATTGACGGAAACTGCACGAAAAGCATTTCCCTGAAGGAGCTGTCAGATCTTGCCGGAGTCACACGCGAACATTTCACGAGACTCTTCCGGGAAGAGACCGGCATGACGGCCGGTGAATATATCCGCAGACGCAGAATTGAGATTGCGAAACAGATGCTGATGCATACGGACATGTCCATTTCCAGGATTTCCGCATATCTCTCTTTCAGTTCACAGCCATATTTTCAGAAGGTATTCAAAGAAGAAACAGGTGTTACACCGCTCTCGTTCAGAAAGCATTCTGCGCAGTATGCATCTGATCAGAAAACGGAACGTACTGATTTTTCAGAACTCTGATGATCATACACAGAAAAGCCGGCAGTAACTTTCCGCCGGCCTTTTCCCCTTCTTTTCAGCTTCAGTCCAGATCAGACATGGATGTCTTGCCTGTCAGTGCCTTGAAGTCCTCAACAAAATCATTAATTGCGCCGTCGATGGCAAGATTCTTAACGAATCCTTTGATGACGTCGGCTGCGCATGTGGCATTGCCTACACCGTATTCAGCCAGTTCAAGAACCTGCTGGCTGTTTTTGAAAGAGGCTGCCAGAACCTCACAGTCCATGCCGTTGTTTTCAAGAATATTCTGAATCTTCTTCACGACACCGGTTCCGTCATAGCCCATGTTGTCAATGCGGTTGACATACGGAGCGACATAGGAAGCGCCTGCCTTGGCCGCAAGATATGCCTGCATCGGCGTATAGACGACAGTTCCGCATGTAGGGATTCCTTCTTTCTTCAGCGCCATCATTGCTTTAAATCCTGTCGGTGTGGAAGGAAGCTTGACAACGGTATTCTTACCGAGCAGCTCAACGATCATATGTGCGTCTTTGATCATGCCTTCA
>ONSK01000203.1 GCA_900320455.1 uncultured Erysipelotrichaceae bacterium
GATGATATGGGCGGTGTCTGTGGTTGTCCACTCATCGACAGTGCTGTTGTCACTCTGATCAATGACACGCAGTACAGCGCCGGAAAGAGGCGTTCCGGTATCATCTGTTTTCAGCGCGCTGATCCTGGTATCCTTCATTCTGATTTCCGCGGTATATGTGCCGCTGACGGTTTCCGGAATCGTAAACCGTGTATCTGATGCTCTGACATAGCCATCCGGCACTTCCAGTTCTCTGCATACATATGTGCCGCCCGGCACCAGAATACCGGTGCATTCCTTTTCGTACGGCTGCCCGGTACTTTCAAAGCGGAAGAGCTCTTTGTTCTCGCTGTCAAAGACCGCAAGCACTGCGCCTTTCAGCGATTTGCCGGAGGCGTCTGACTTATGCACGCGGATCTGAATGTTTTCTTCCTTCACTTTGAAGACAGCGCGTTTTTCATCATATCCTTTCACTTTGCCGCGGCGTATCATTTCCTGATCTCCGGCATTTCCGGAAGAAAGCAGGAACGGGATATCCGCCGGTGAACTTTCCATGAGTGCCGTGCGCAGCGTAAAGGATGCATCTCCCGTTCCGTCAAAGCGGATCAGGAATGTATCATGCAGTTTCTGCATTTCTGCTTCGCTGTTCAGCTGCTCTTGAGAAAGAGGACTGCCGTTTTCATCCAGCAGGGTGATGCCCTTTACATCCTTGAAGCGGTAATGGGCAAGCAATCCGGAAGGAACGCTGACACGGATCACTTCCCCTTTTCTGATGTCTGCAGGGTTTTCCGCCTTCGTTCCTTTTTTGTACCGGTGGGATTGTTCATAGGTCATGTTCCAGCTGATCTTCATATTGCGGAATGCATTTACCAGAGAATTGATTTCATTCAATTGTCTGGAAAGATCTGCCTCCGGTGCTCCGCCGCAGCCGACTGCTTCGCATCCCATGTTTCCGACATAGACTCCGACCGGCTTCTGAACGATTCTTTCCCAGATCAGCTTCTGGGCTGCCGCGTAGTATTCTTCGCTGCTGTGACCGGGATAGTCATAGCCGAAGTACGCGTAGAGAGCGATGTCCTCGATCATCTGCGGCGTATAGACCAGCGGCACGCGGCTGCCGTCTTCCTGCGGTATCTGCATGAATGTGATTCCCTGCCAGTCATAGATCGAACCCTGCGCCGCGTACTGGTCGCTGACCTCGGCAGCGGGCATCCACGGATTGACACAGTAGACTGTCTCATCACCCCACTCATAGTGATCGATCAGTCCCTTGGTTGCCCGGGACGGACGGTTGTAATCCGTGCGGTAATAATTCAGCAGTGAGTAATAGCTGTAGCCTGTCTTGCGCTGATCATTCAGCTTCTTCGTCTCAGCGCTGACGGCTGTTTTCGGCAGCGCAGTCACTGCCGCTGCCAGACACAGCAATAGTGCCCGGATCCGTAAACGTGTTTTCTGTTTCATCTTCTCATCTCCTTCAGGAAAGATATTTGCGGAAAACGGGCTTTGGATTATGTGAAATTCAAAAAAATAAAAAAACAGAGAACAGCGGATCATTGCTGTTCTCTGTTTTGTCAGAATTTTACGATTTGTTTTTCAAGATGACTGTTCAGGCATCCAGTTCCCTGCCGGTAAGCAGGAAGTATGCTTCTTTGTACTTGGCAATTGTCTTGTCAATGACATCCTGCGGCAGATCATATCCGCTGTCAGGGTTGGCCTTCAGCCAGTCACGGACAAACTGCTTGTCAAAGGACGGCTGTCCATGGCCCGGCTCATAGCCTTCCATCGGCCAGAAGCGGCTGGAATCCGGTGTCAGCATTTCATCTGCCAGGATGACTTCGCCGTTTTCATCAAGTCCGAACTCAAACTTTGTGTCGGCAATGATGATGCCTCTGCTGCGGGCATATTCAGCGCACTTCTTGTAAAGAGCGATCGTGTTGTCACGCAGTGCTTCGGCATATTTCTGTCCTTTGCCCGGGAACTGCTTTTCCAGGACTTCAACAGACTTCTCGAAGGAAATATTCTCGTCGTGGTCGCCGATCTCAGCCTTTGTGGAAGGTGTGTAGATCGGTTCAGGGAGCTGATCGCATTCTTTCAGTCCGGCAGGCAGCTGAATGCCGCAGACTGTTCCGTCTTTCTGATAGCTTGCCCAGCCGCTGCCTGTGATATATCCGCGGACGATGCACTCGATTGGCAGCATCTCCAGCTTTTTGCAGAGCATGGATCTTCCCTTGAAATGTTCATTGCGGAAGAATTCAGGCATGTCGTTCACATCCGTGCTTATGACATGGTTGCGGCAGATATCCTTTGTCAGGTCAAACCAGAATTCTGACATCTGTGTCAGCACTCTGCCTTTGTTGGTGATCTTGTTCTTCAGAATAATGTCAAATGCGGAAATACGGTCAGTCGCAACCATGATCAGGGCATCGCCTGTATCATAGATCTCTCTGACCTTTCCTTCTTTTACCGGTGTGTATTCTTTCATTGTCGGCCTCCGTCTTTCGACCATTAGAGTATATCAACATTTCTGAATGTGCAATCAGAAAAAGACTGTTTCCAGTCTTTTTTTACCCCTTGATTGTGACCCAGAGGAACAGGATGTTCAGCACAATGATGCCAAGAAGGATCAATGCCTGCTTGCCGCGGTGTTCGCTCAGCAGTCCGATGAACTCACGCACAGCAGCGTTGGGCCAGAAATACCACTTTGTGTCAGCGCCGATGCCCTGGGCTCGCAGCTTCACGAAGCGCGCCTTGATGCCGCTGCGGAAGACGTGATAGCGGCTGGTGGAGAATACCACTTTGGCATGGGGATCGATACTCCAGATGATATCTCTCGAATTGCGCATGTTTTCCAGCGTATTCGTCGATCGATCCTCCATCAGGATATCCTCTTCCGGAATTCCCTTTTCGATCAGGTAGTTCTTCATGCTCTCGCTCTCGGATACTGCTTCATCCGCTCCCTTTCCGCCGGATGTGATGAACTTCGCTTTCTTTCCGGTTTCTTTCAGCTGATCATGATAGAACTGCAGCGCTCTTTCGATTCTCTGTGTCAATAGAGGCGTGGGTCTGCCGTCCGGTTTCAGACCGCAGCCGAGGATGATGATGAAATCCTTGTCCTTGTCCGGTTCATACATCGCCGTTGTCCATGCGGCATACATCGTTCCTATCAGCATGCAAAGATAATAGGCAAAGACCGATTCAAAGACACCGTAGATACTGCTTCTGATCAATACCTCCTGCTCGGATCCGCTCATATTGGAAAACGGGCGCATCAAGATACCTGCCAGAATCATCACCGAGAGAATCACCCCGAGCAGATTGACGAAGTTTCTGCCTTCATGGCGGATCAGGGAAATGTTGGAAATGATCATGGCAATAGAAAATACAAGCAGAAACGGCGTGATCAGAACCCCGTGGAACCGGATCGCCCCCTGCAGAACAAAAAAGATGCGGCTTTCTTCAATCAGCCCGCTGATATAGTAGATGTAAGTGACATAGATCTGATACAGCACGGTTGTAAACGAGAGAATCGCAAAGGCAGTATAGTAGATCGTATTGTAGGAATACGGATTGTATTCCATCTGCTTTCTTCTTGCCCGCAGAAGCAGAATGCCTATCGCGATATAAAAGACGATCATGACAAGATCGGCGTACAGCTCCGCGTGCGGTGAATTCAGCCTGCTGATCACCAGCTCGGAAACAACCGTCAGGATCACGAGGTATGTGATGTCCCAGACATTTGGTTTTTTATTTCTTGTGTCGTATCTGACTTTTTTCAGCATATTCTCATTGTAAGCGTTTTAGTCTCATTTCGAAAGAAAAGATGTGCTTTGCACACCTTTCCATAATCATTTCTTTTTCGTGACCATCAGGGATACCGCTTCCGGCACAACCCTGATCGTGACATTGCGCCATGTTCCGCCTGATTCTCCATCCAGCGTCCAGTCGATGTCCTCATCCGTTTCAATCGTCAGTTTGCTTGTCTTGAACGCCTTGACGAATCTGTCATCGCTGACGCCGGTTGCCAGGCTTCCGACAACGGACGCAAGATCCAGCGGATTGTCCGGCGATACCACCAGCATGACTTCAAACATGCCGTCGTTCAGCGAAGCATCCTGGTTGTAGGCAAGCTTCATGCCTCCCACCGAGGTGGAATTGGAAATACTGCCGTAGATGAAGTTTCCCTCCAGCGTAATGCCGTCATGGGTTACCTTCATATGACGGCGGTAGCTGATGCTGTCAGGGAAGGACCCGATGGCAGTCATCGCATAGGCGCCGTAGCCGAAAATATTCTTGAATTCCTGCGGTGTTTCGTAGCTTGTCCTGGTAAAAGCGCCGAATGCCGCAACATAGTTGAAATATCTCTTTTCATTGAAGAAGCCGATATCGTAAGCAAACGGTTCGCCGTACGCAATCGCCCGGCAGCAGTCATTGATGGAAATGCTGTCGGAGAAGCTTCTTGCGAAATCGTTTGTGCTTCCGCCCGGGATATAGCCGACAGGAACCTTGAGTCCGTCATTCATCAGTCCGTTGATCACATAGTTCAGGGATCCGTCTCCGCCGTAGATGGCATAGACGTCAAATCCTTCCTGGTGACGGTGAATGATCTTTTCCGAGGTCAGTCCCTTTTCGGGAAGCACCGGGAATACAGTCACTTCACAGCCCCATCCGGCAAGCTTTTCTATGATCGCAGAAAGATCCTTTCGGCCGTTTCCCTGTCCGGAAGACGGGTTATACATCAGAAGTACATTTCTGCGTTCCGTCTTTTTTCTTTCATTCTTCCTGGCTTTCTTCCTGTCTGATTCGTACAGTGACTTTCTTGACACGTCTATCATCCGCCTCCGTAACTGTTATCTGTGTGTTGCGATACTCAAATGATGTACCTTCCTCCGGGAATCCGTCAAGGAATTCGATACACCAGCCGCCTACCGTTTCACTTTCAAAATCAAACGATTCCTCATCCCAGTCCATCAAAGAACAGAGCTCGGATACCA
>ONSK01000202.1 GCA_900320455.1 uncultured Erysipelotrichaceae bacterium
AACAAGGCAGTCAGCCTTGGTATCAACAATATCGTGATCCTTCATTTCACGAAGGAAATGAGCCAGCTCGCCCCGGAAGCATTCATCACGGATATCCTCGGCAGACTGAATCTGCAGGGACTCGTATGCGGTTTTGATTTTCATTTCGGACATATGGGAAAAGGCGATGCAAAGCTTCTGAAGGAAGCGGCCCCTTATGAGATCCGGGTGATTGAAGCAGTCAAAGACAGCAACGGGAAAATCTCCAGCACAAGGATCTCCAAGGCAATTGAAGAAGGGGATATGAGTTCCGTCCGCAGTATGGTAGGCGAATATTACCAGATGGAAGGAACGGTCATCCATGGCCGCCATCAGGGAACCGGGATCGGTTTCCCGACAGCCAATCTGAAATACTCAGATGAATATCTGATGCCGAAAACAGGCGTTTATGCCGGATATGCGAAAGTCGGCAGAAAGACGTGGCATGCGATGATCAATATCGGACACAATCCGACATTCAACTATAAGGAACGTCTCTCCGTGGAAGCGCATCTGCTCGGCTGCGATGAAGATCTCTACGGCAGCCATATGGTGCTTTCCTTCGTGAAATACATCAGAGAAGAACAGAAGTTCAAAAGCAGAAACAACCTGATCATGCAGCTGGAACAGGATGTCAGAAACATTGAAAGAATACTGGAAGACAATGAACAGCGCATTTCTTGAACAGATGAAAGAACTGCTGAAGGATGAATATCCTTCCTACATCGCGGCAGTCAGCGAACCTGCGAAGCAGGGACTGCGTGTCAACACACTGAAAGCCGATGTCAGCGAGATCACGGATCTGCTGAAGGAAAGACTTGTCCCTTCAGCATTTTCAGCAAACGGTTTTTATTTTGACAAGCCGACAGGATTCGGTCTTTCACCTGTCGCAAGAAGCGGCATCGTATATATGCAGGAGCCTAGCGCCAGCGGAGCTGTGACAGTGCTGCGGCCTGAAAAAGGTATGCGGGTGCTGGATCTTTGCGCGGCACCGGGATCCAAGGCAACGCAGATCGCCGAATATCTCGGCAATGATGGTCTGCTTGTGGCGAATGAATATGTCAGCAAGCGTTCCCTGATTCTCAGGGAGAACATCATTTCCAACGGCACTTCATGCGCGCTTCTTCTGAACAGCGATACAGCTGACATCGCGAAGCATTTCCATGATTATTTCGATATGGTTCTCTGCGATGCGCCGTGTTCCGGTGAAGGCATGTTCCGCAAGAACGAAAACGCGGAATCAGAGTGGTCTGAAGAGAATGTAATACACTGCGCACAGCGTCAGAAAGAGATATTGCACAATGCGTATCTCTGCTTAAAGAAAGATGGTGTGCTTGTTTATTCGACATGTACCTTCAATCTGTGCGAAAATGAAGATACAGTAAAGCAGTTTCTGACCAGCCACCCGGATATGGTTCTCGAGGACCCGGACGTTTCTTTCGGACGCAGAAGCAGCATTCTCCCGGACACCGTCAGGATTTTCCCGATGGATGGCGGAGAGGGACACTTCATTGCCCGCATGAGGAAAACATCCGGCACAGTTTCTGATGTTCCGGTTCTCAAATCGGAAAAAATACCTTCAGCACTGCTCAGCCAGCTTCATGAAATCATCACCGTTCCTTACCCGTATTATTATCTGAAAGAAGGACGTCTGTACGGCGGCAGCGCGCCGTTTGTCTCTGCCGGAAAATGCCGCATCGTATCCCATCAGGTGTACCTCGGCGACTGGCTGAAGAACCGTTTCGTTCCTTCTCATCATCTGTTCATGTCCTCTTGGGGCGGCTTTGCGCATACGGCTGAGCTGGATGATCATGAAGCGGACGCGTATCTGCGCGGTGATCAGATCTTCAGGAAAGGCGAGAAGGGATATTACGCTGTCTGCTGGCATCATCATGCCCTTGGCGGTGCGAAATCCGACGGGAACGTGCTGAAAAACCATTATCCGAAGAACCTGCGTCTCAGACCGAGGTGATATATCAATGAAACTAGAATTATTCAGCTTCATTCAGGAAACATGTGATTATTATCAGAATAATATGCCGGCATACCAGTATGCCGAAAACCAGCTGAAGAGGGCATTCAATCAGATCTTTGCCCATTCACGCGACAGTGTCGTTGCCTTCAGAAGCCGTATCAAGACGGAATCCAGTCTGAAGGAGAAACTGATCA
>ONSK01000200.1 GCA_900320455.1 uncultured Erysipelotrichaceae bacterium
ACTGTACAATAAGAATGCAGGAGATCATCACTACACGACAGATGCGCATGAAAGAGAAGTGCTGATCAGTGTCGGATGGACAGATGAAAAGATCGGCTGGTACAGAGATGACAGTAAAGGAGTACCACTTTGCAGACAGTACAATCCGAATGCCAAAGCAGGAAGTCATAACTATACAACAGACAAGCATGAGAATGATACGCTTGTAAGTTTGGGATGGGTCGAAGAAGGCATCGGATGGTATGGAGTAAAATAACAGAATCTGAATGAAAGGGACCGGATCAATGATCCGGTTTTCTGTACTACCGGTCAAGACTGTTCTGATCCAGCAGAAAATCAATGAGACCGATACGCAGGATACCGTTCTCATCGATCCAGCTTCTGCCGTAGGATTTTGAAACAACAAGCTTTCTGAATGAGTTATTGACAGCCAGAAGAGAACGCAGTTCAGCTTTCTGCTTTTCCTCATCATCCATACTCAGAGCAGACTGAATGTAATACTGTTTGTTTCCTTTTCTGGCGATGAAATCAATTTCCAGATTCTGCTGAATCCTTTTTCCTGCGCCGTTTGATGCAGATACAGATACACATCCCACATCGACCTGGAAGCCTCTGGCAATCAGTTCATTGAAGATGATATTCTCCATGATATGCGTTTCTTCCTGCTGGCGCAGTCCAAGCCGTACATTCCGCAGTCCGATATCCGTGCAGTAGAATTTTGAGGGATATTCAAAGTATTTCTTCCCTTTGACATCAAATCTCAGAGCTTCCTGAAACAGGAAACTGTCAGTCAGATAACCCAGATATCTGTCGATTGTCTCCGCGTCTGTTTTTGTTCCTCTGACACTGTTGATCGTTCTGGAGATTTTAGCAGCATTTGTCAGTGATCCCACAGATGAACAAAGACTGCTGGTAAGATTTCTTAATATGCCGGGGAGATTGACGGAATAACGCTCCTCGATGTCTTTGAAGTAGATTTCTTCAAAAAGCTCTTCAAGATAATGATATTTGTCCTCATCTGTATCAAGAGACAGAAGATAGGGCATTCCGCCGTAAGTCATGTATTCGCTGTATGCATCGGTTTTGTCGAGGCCCGATGCTTCAAAGAACTCCCTGAAAGAAAGCGGATAGATATGTATTGTGTCTCCTCTGCCTCTGAATTCAGTGGATATATCCCTGGACAAAAGTTTTGAATTACTTCCGGTCACATAGACATCAATGTTTTTCATATGCAGAAAACCATTCAGAACGCTGTAAATGCGGATAGGCTCATCGGGATTTCTGAGTTCCTTTCTGGAGATCGTATATTGGATCTCATCAATGAATACATAATATTTCTCTTCAGAGCTCAGAACGCTCTCACGGACGTATCTGGAGAGTACGGCAGGATCCCGGTATGGCGCATTCATATCATCATCCAGAGCCAGAGTGATGATATGATCCTCTTTTACTCCGCTGTTCAGAAGATACTGCCTGAAGATTTCAAACAGAATTGTGCTTTTTCCGCATCTGCGCAGACCGCAGATGATTTTGATTCTGCCGTTCCATTGCTTTTTAATCAGCTGATTCAGATAGTATTCTCGTTTTGCGAGCATCATGATCATCCCCTTTCTGAGTTTATTATACACAAAAACTTCCGGAACTTTCCTGCAAATGCGAGTAACTTCCGGAAAGTTACGTAAATACGAATACTTTAACTAAAAGAAAAACAGCTTTTCAGCTGTCAAAAGAATCACCGGGAATATATCCTCTGATATAGACACGGAAGGTAAGTGCCCAGAGAAGATATACAGTCAGCACTGTGCGGATGGATGTCTTCATGTTGTAAGCCCAGGAAGCGCCCGCAAAGAACCAGATCGCGTGCATGATGCCGATCAGGCCCATGCCTCCGTAGCTGATGACATGGAAGCGGATTTCTTTCCGCTTTTCTTTTTCTGTCTTCGGCTTGATCAGAGAGAATACCGGAGCGATGCGCAATGCCGCAAGCAGGGCATATCCCACCAGCAGAATTCCGCTGATCAGACCGAACATACTGATGTAAGCTTCTGTTTTCATGAACTCATTGTATTGCCTGCATCTTTGAAATGCGAGCAGTCTGCTCTTCAGAAGAATTCCTTCTTCCGTTTCTCTGCCGCTTTGACAAGATCAAAGTCATACAGGATATTGCAGTCAAGACCATCCAGTACAGACAATGCTCTTTCAAGATACACATCCGTCAGGAATACCTTCGGATTGTGAACATCAAGACCGATGATCAAAGGACATCCTCTTTTCGCAAAGACTTCAAAGAACGCCCTGGTCGGATAGGCATACCGCTCGCCATCCGGATACCTCTTCTTTCCATTGGAGACACCGGAGCCGCAGTTGATCTCCAGCGGCATATTGTAATGCAGGGAAAGATCAGCGATCCTCTCCGCTGCTTCTGTCACAGAACCATCCATATAAGGATATGACCACAATGCCACATCCGGATGGGCAATATAATCGCACAGCGCGTGCTCACATGCACCAGCCAGCCTGTCTGTATACTCCTTCAGTTCATCCCTGCTGCGGATGCCGTAGGAGCTTCTGTGATCGATCTCCAGATTGTGCTGGCCGAGAATGCAGTAATCAAGCGATCTTCTGTATTCACTCAGCTGTTCCCATTCACTCGGATAGTATTCCACTTCCATGCCGAGATAAATATCAATTGTACCTTTATACTTTTCCTTCAATGAAAGAATGGATGACTTGTAGTCTTCCAGCTGATTATAGTTCATTCTCTCAGGCGGATATGGTGAGAGATACGGCGCGTGATCAGAGAAGCCGAGAGTCTTAAAGCCTGCCTGTATGGCTGCCTGCACATATTCCTCATCTGTTCCGATTGCGTGTCCGCACCGCGCGGTATGTGTATGCCAGTTTGTCTGAATCATATTGGTGCCTCCGTGATGAATGCATTATATCAGAAGAATACATCATGATCCGTTGACTTTCCTATATGTGAGACATATTATAATACATGAACAATTGTTCAAGTGAGGACGATATGATGACACGTCATACATATGTATTAAAAGGACTGGACTGCGAACACTGCGCAGAGAAACTGGAACATAAACTGAATGCCATGGAAGGCGTCACAGACGCGGCAATCGAATACCCGTCATGTGTCTGCACATTCACGGCGGAAGATGAAAAACTGGATGAGATATTCGCTTTGATCAAAGCGGAAGAGGAAGTTGATATTGTGCCTGTCGCCGAATTCGAAGATGAGGAAGAAGAAACGGCAGAATACACATATACCTTCAAGGGAATCGATTGTGCCAACTGTGCCGCGAAGCTGGAAAGAAAGCTGAAGGAAATCGACGGCATCCATGATGTCAGAGTCGATTACGTCAACAGCACACTGAGCTATGAATGCGCGCATGATGAAGGTAAGACAATGGCAGAAAAGGTGCGTGAGGTATGTGAAAGGGTAGAACCGGGTGCCACACTGTTCGCCAAAGGCCATACACACAAGCATCACCACGAACATGAGCACCATCACGAACATGAACACTGTGACTGTGAAGATCACTGTGAGTGCGAAGCACATCATCATGATCATGAGGAAGAAACAGCGGTATACATGTTCTCAATTACCGGCATTGACTGCGCCAACTGCGCTGCGAAGCTGGAACACAAGATCTCAGAAATCGAAGGCATTCATGATGTGACATTGAACTTCATGAACAGCACACTGCAGTATGAATGTGCCCACGATGAAGGAAAGGCCATGGAAGAAAAGGTAAGAGCGCTCTGTGCTTCAGAAGAGCCTGATGCCGTCATTGTTTCCAAAGGTCATAAGCACAAGCATGAACACCATCATGAACATCATCACCACGAACATGCGCATACCAGCGCGGATACACGCAAGTACACCATTACCGGTCTTGACTGCGCAGACTGCGCCGCAAAGCTGGAAGGAAAGCTTGCCTCCATTGAAGGCATATCCCATGTGGAGATCAGCTTCCTGCACAGCTCTCTGCAGTTTGACTGCAAAGAACAGGATCTTGCAAGAATCGAACAGGAAGTAAAGGAAATCACCGCAAAGGAAGAACCGGAGGCAGTGATCACAAAACAGCTTCCCGGAAAGACATACCAGTACCGCATTGCGAATATTGACTGCGCTGACTGCGCAAACCGTCTTGCCTTCAAGGCAATGGAAATCGAAGGCGTCACAAATGCCGAAGCAGATTTCATGAATGAAATGCTGAGAGTCTCTTTCGCACCGAAAGACAAGGCACGCATTGATGAGGAACTGAAGGCGATGATCGCAAAAGAAGAGCCGGAAGTTGAAGTCAGTGAAATCACGGCAGTCAGGGCAATGCCGGAAGAAGAGGAAGATGATGACAAGGTCATGCTTGTCCGTCTTGCCCTAGGCGGTCTGCTGTTTATCATTGGTCTCTTCCTGAAAGATCCGGTACAGATCGTTGTCATGGCAAGTGCTTATACCGTGCTTGGCTATGACGTCCTGTTAAAGGCAGTGAAGAATATCGGAAGAGGACAGGTGTTCGATGAACACTTCCTGATGGCAGTTGCCACGATCGCGGCAATGTGGCTCGGTGACTTCAAGGAAGCAGCCGGCGTCATGCTGTTCTATCAGATCGGTGAATACTTCCAGGACAGAGCCGTCAGAAGCTCAAGGAAGTCCATTGCCGAAGCGATGAATATCAGAGGCGAACATGCCTACGCACTGCGTAACGGACAGTTTGAAGAATGCGATCCGGAAGAAGTCGCAGCCGGAGAAATCATCCGTGTCAGACCCGGAGAGAGAATTCCGCTGGATGGAATCATTGTCAATGGTTCCGCTTCCATCGATACGTCATCCCTGACCGGCGAATCCATGCTGAGAGATATGGATACAGGAGATGAAGTCATCTCCGGTACAGTCGATGTCAGCGGTGTGATCGAGGTCCGCGTCACAAAGGAATACAGCGAGTCCACTGTCGCGAAAGTCCTGGAGCTGGTGGAAAACAGCGATGCCCGCAAGGCAAGCCAGGAACGCTTTATTACGAAGTTCTCCCGCTGGTATACACCGGCAGTTGTCTTCAGCGCAATCATTGTCGCAGTCATTACCGCACTCATCACAAAAGATGTGCACAGCGCCGTTGAGCGTGCATGCACATTCCTGGTCATCTCCTGCCCGTGCGCTCTTGTCATCTCCATCCCGCTTTCCTTCTTTGCGGGCATCGGCGGTCTCAGCTCCAAAGGCATTCTGGTCAAGGGCGCCAATGTCATTGAAACCATGGCCAATGTGACACATGTTGTCATGGACAAGACAGGAACACTGACAAGCGGCACATTCGCCGTGGAAAAAGTACTCCATACCAAAAACGAAGAAGAACTGAAAAAGCACGCCGCCTATGCGGAATGCCATTCCAATCATCCGCTGGCTCTTGCCATCAGGAATGCATGGCAGGGAACGATTGATGAATCCCTGATCAGAGATATGAAAGAGATTCCCGGCAGGGGAATCAGCGTCATCGTCAACGGTGATACAGTCCTTGCAGGCAATTACCGCCTGATGCAGGATCATCAGATTGACTGCAGTGAAGAACATGAGGCAGGAACACTTGTCTATGTCGCAGTCAACGGACACTACGAAGGCTGTCTTGTACTGAAAGACCAGCTGAAGACAGACGCGAAGGAAACTGTCGCTAAACTCCATCAAGCAGGCAAGAAGTGCGTGATCGTATCCGGTGACAATGAGGAAATCGCCGAGGAAACAGGCAGAACACTGGGCGTTGATCAGGTCTTTGCGGAATGCATGCCGGAAGACAAGGTTACCCATATCCGTGAACTGCAGAAGACAGGCAAGTGCGCCTTTGTCGGCGATGGTGTCAATGACGCGCCGGTTCTCGCACTGGCGGATGCCGGCATTGCCATGGGAGCACTTGGCAGCGATGCCGCAATCGAAGCGGCTGATATCGTCATCATGGATGACAAGCCTTCCAAGACGGCACTGGCAATCACTTCCGCAAAGCGCATCCTGACAGTTGCCAACCAGAATATTTACGGCGCCATTGCCGTCAAGTTCCTGACGCTGATCCTCGGTGCCTTCGGATACGCGAACATGTGGATGGCAATCTTCGCTGATACCGGTGTTGCCGTGCTGTGCGTGCTGAATGCCCTGCGTCTGCTCAAAGTGAAAGAATGAGATACTGTACCGGAAACATGCTAAAATACCACTTGAAGCAGGAGGTACAATATGAATCTTTTTGATCTGATCTGCGTGGGACTGCTTGTCCTGTTTACCGGCGGTTTTGTACTGCTGAAAGTGTCGCGTTCAATCGCGCCGAAGGATGAAGAAGAATGAGAAAGATTCTGGCAAGTCTGATTCTGACAGCGCTGTCGCTGTACTGCGTGGATTATCTGATGGAATCCCTTCACTTCGCATCAGCTTCCTCCATCATCACGGCAGCCGTGGTGCTGAGTGTTCTCAACACATTTCTGCTTCCGGTGCTGAAGTTCCTGTCATTCCCGATCAGGCTTCTGACATTCGGACTGTTCTCGTTTGTCATCAACGGCGTGATTCTGATGGTGACAATTGGCCTCACAGACGGGGCGTATGTATCATCGTTCCTCTCGGCAATCATCGCATCCGTTGCCGTAACGATGGTCAACAGTATCCTGGAAAGCATCATGGGAACTGATGACAACAAGAAGAAAAAGAAGAAATAATCATCACAATGCAGGTCATATGATCTGCATTTTTTCAATACAAAAAATTGTTTTACGCCATACCTTACGATGCCAGGCACGATTTATCCCCGGCTTATTTGTATATCGGTTGAATCATTATGACTTCTGCTTTGAAAGACTGATATGTAATGAAATATTTCGGCACTGCAGAAAATGAAAACAAAGGTCTGATCATGGTATTCGTCCGCAGTGATGATGTTTCCGCCTGTCAGCTGGAAGGACAGGTTATGACAGTCAGAGTGTTTTACATGAATCAGATACATACTGACATGAAGATAACGATCATGATTGTCATGGTGAAAATTCTCTCGCTGTGGAAAACAGATGTAAAAAAGAGAAGTCTTCCGACTTCTCTCAGTTGCCGATGTAAATGTATCCTCTCAGGAACTGTGTGGGAATTCCTTCTGTTGCGGAAACCCATCTTTCGTTGTACTTGCCGTTGTGGCCGCCTTCCTTGATGTAGACCTGTGTGCCGTCATCGGAAATGGCTGCGACATATGCGACATGGCGCTTGTATACGGCGACGGATCCGACACGCGGTGTGGAACCTGTGGAATAACCGTATGCCTGCGCGTATTTGAGCCATTCATAAGCGTTGTGGAACTGCGGGAGCTTGACGCCCTGGTTGTTGTAAACCAGCTGCCATGCGCCCCATGTGCAATTGGACCAGCCGCCTCTGTAAGGGTTGGAGCCTGTACCGCGCATTTCAGATCCGCTCGGAGCTGTGAAGCTGACGGACGCGTTGAGCTGCTGTCTTCTTCTCGCTTCTTCCGCTTTTCTCTTCGCTTCCTCTTCTCTTGCTTTGCGCTCTGCTTCTTCTCTTGCCCTGATCACTTCTTCGTGTGTACGGACAGCGATGTGAAGCACTGCTTCAGAGGAGTTGCCCTCGGTATCGAGTGCTGTATAGGTAACGGTGTAGTCACCGTCCACATTCATGTTAATGTCGCCTTCAATCTTGAGAACCGGAAGGATGCCGGAGTCATCGTTGATATACGCAAGATAGGAAGCTGCGTTCCAGACATCGCCGTTGTTGACGACAACACTGTCGTTCTTCAGGCGGATGACCGGTGCTGTGGACTTCACCATCTTGACCGGGACTGTTTCCTCAAAGGAGTAGCCCAGGGATGTTGTATCGTCATTGTTTGTCAGGGATACCTTGACCTTGACGTTCTGCAGACCGTTTTTGTTTCTGTCAAAACCGAATGTTTCGATCTTGGAATTGTCGATATTGATATCTTCCAGGACAACCGTGTCGTCCATGTTTGCTTTCAGTTCTATTACGGAGCGCTTCAGGACTGCGAGGGGGTCAGCTTCCTGCTGGCTGATTTCAATCAGTCCGCTGTCCTCGACATATGTCTCGTCTTCCGTGTTCTCGCCGGCAGCCAGTACATTGGCCGCTTTCATGCCCGTAAACAGTGTCAGGGCACAGATCGTTCCCATCATCAGACGGTGTCTGTTCCATTTTCTGAGATTTCTTCGCATGACAAGATTTTATCCCTCTCCGGGGGTAAAAATCAAATTTTTCGGGCATTTCACATATTCTTTCCATATTTCATGAACGCGTATAATGCATGCATGTAAGGCGAAATGCCTGCGCTGTTTTGAGAAAAGGAGTATGATAAACATAACAGGAGGCATCGGATCATGAGTGAAAAGAACGAAAAAACGATTCTTGAAACATTCCGTGAATGGGTTCTTCAGCAGGAAAGCCCGGAGTATACGATCACTGAAGACCGCGGTCCGATCGACTCCATCTGCATTGACACAAGATTTGCCCACGGCACGGTCAGTTTTTACATGCTGGATCAGATTCCGGCAGTGGAGATGCACGTCACCAATCTGTATACCCAGCAGGCAGCCTTTTATCTGCACTTTGAGCTGAAGGATCTTCTTCATGCCCAGGAACTGTTTGAAGAGATGCAGGCGGCGATCCGCAAGCAGCACGGCGCTTCCACCGTCAAGGTGCTGCTCTGCTGCTCAAGCGCGCTCACGACGTCTTTTTTCAAGGAGAAGCTCAACAGCGCGGCTGAGATCCTGTCGCTGGATATGACGTTTGACGCTGTCTCCTACAACAACCTGTTTGTGGAGGGATATGACGCATCCGTCATTCTGCTGGCGCCGCAGATCGGCTATGAATATGACAAAGTCAGAGAAGTCATGAAGGACAAGCTGGTGCTGAAGGTGCCCGCGAGACTGTTTGCCTCCTATGACGTCAGCGGCGTTCTCGATTTCGTCAAGGACAGCCTGGCGGATCATGAACGCGAGAAACAGGAGAAGATGCTGCCGGCAGAACGCATGGAATTCAAGAATACCCCGTGCATGTTAATCATTTCCGTCATTGTGGAATATGAATCCATGCACTTCGTATACCGCATTTACAACGCCGGATCCATCATCCACCAGGATGAAGTCATCAAGCAGCGCTTTGAGATCCGCGACCTTGAGGATATGCTTGACTACGAGCTTGCCCGTTATCCGGAAGTCTCGATGGTATGCATCAACTCACCGGGTGTCTTCTACAAGGGACACATGACGTTCAAATCCGCGGGAATCTTCGATGAAGACGTGGAGACAAGACTGACGGAGAAATACGGTCTGCATTTCATCTTTGTCAACGATGCCAACGCGATGGCGCTCGGCTTCTATGGCCTGCAGAAGAAGGCAACCAGTCTGAGCTTCTATTTCCATCCCCAGGCCGCAAGAACCGCAGGTGTCGGCAATGTCATCAACGGACAGCTCTATACCGGCCGAAACAACCTTGCCGGTGAGATGCAGTTTGTCCACCAGGTATTGAATTATACGGATGATCCGGACAATCTTCTGAAGACTCCTGAAGGAACGATGGAAATCGTTGCCAGATATCTTGTTTCCATCATCGCCTGCCTGGATCCGCAGGAGATCGTCATCTACTGCAATATGATCTATGATCTCGATCAGCTGAAGGAATACCTCGCTCATTACATCCGCAAGGACTACCTGCCGGATCTGATCAAGGTCGATGATGTCATTGAATATATGTTCGTCGGCGGAATGATGCTGTGTGTCGGAGAGCTGAGCAGACAGAAGCTGCGCAATACGGCAGAGCACTACGCCAGATACAGCGAAGGGGAAGCACAGGATTAACGAAAACAAGCGGGAATGATCCCGCTTTTTCAATGTTCTTCCAGCATCCATTCCTCAAATTCACAGATCGAGGAATTCTTCCGGATATGTTCTCTCAAGGCATGATCGAACTGCTTTACCGCATCAGTGTGGGCAAAGTTCGGATACCTGCCGGTCAGTTCATAGCAGATCCTGGGCGGCGGGGAATCCTTCAGTCTGTAATATGCCAGATCATCCTTGGCAATCGCGCGGATGACAGACATCGGGGCAATGCCCCAGGTGTCTTTTTCTTTGAGGAAATGCCTCAGCATATTTCCGGTATTGACGGTCACAAGGGGGTATCTGTCGTCCGGCCAGTACTGCGTATGCCACTGCAGATAATCCGGTCCCCAGTTCAGATAAACTTCCTTTTCTCTTGCCAGTTCACTGCAGGGCATGCCCTCGTAACAATTGCTGTCTTTGTGACAGACCAGATACATCAGTTCACGGTAAACAGGTCTTGAGATGATATTCGGATAATTCACCCGGCTGAAGACAAAACCGATATCCGCTGTTCTGTTTTCCACAAGACCATGGATCTCATTGGAATGGTGGGTCTGAATCCGCAGGCTGATTTCCGGATGTTCACGGATCAGGGAACGGTACAGCTCAGTGAATGTGAATGTATTGACCGCATCGACTGCCGCGATGGTCAGCGTCTGGATGTTTTCCTGTGCCTTGATCGCCTGGGTATCCTTGTACAGCGCCGCAAACTGTTCGGCGATGGGAATAAACGCGTTGCCGTATGCGGTCAGCTCCAGATTTCTCTGCCCTTTGTTTCTGAGAAACAGCTGTGCGCCGAGTTCTTCTTCCAGCGCTGCGACACGGTTGGAAACGGTGGACTGGGAAAGGTAAAGATGATTGGCTGCCGCAGTGATATTGCGGTAGGAAGCGATGGTCAGAAATGTACGGATCTGTTCGTAGTTCATGGGATTCTCCAAATATCCGATATATGGATATTATATATCAGAAATAACCGTTTTATATCTATTTCTTTCACTGCTATTGTGTAAGTGCAAAGAAAAAAGGAAGGTAAAACAGTATGACAATTCAGCTTGATCTTATTCAGACAGTTGGTCTTGCGGTGGTGGTATTCGTTCTCGGCAGATGGATCAAATCCAAGGTGCCGCTGTTCCAGAAGTACTTCATTCCGGCACCGGTCATCGGCGGTCTGATCTGCAGTCTCATCATCTTCGCGGGTATCAGCACAAACACATTCACGGTGGAAATGACCAATACCCTGCAGGACTTCTTCATGAACCTCTTCTTCACGGGTACAGGCTTCACATGCAGCTTCGCGATCCTCAAGAAGAGCGGCAGGCTCGGCGCAAGACTGGCAGTCGGCGCAGTGCTGTTCCTGGTCGTCCAGAATCTTGTCGGTGTCGGCTTAAGCAAGGTCTTCGGCATCAATCCGCTGCTCGGTGTGGCGATGGGCTCCATCTCCATGTCCGGCGGTGTCGGATCCGGCGCATCCTTCGGACCGACGCTGGAAGCATTCGGTGCTGACGGCGGCACGGCAATCGGCGTTGCGGCTGCAACATTCGGACTGCTTCTTGGCTCCATTACCGGCGGACCTGTTGCCCAGGCACTGATCAAAAAATACAACCTGAAGAGCACAGCCACAGAAACAACAGAAGAAAAGAAGGAAACACATCTTCTCAAGCAGAATACATTCTATGACAGCCTGCTTCTTCTGCTCGGCGCCGCATTCATCGGTTCTTATATCTCCAAGCTTCTCAGCATGACAGGTCTCAGTTTCCCGTATTATGTCGGATGCCTGTTCGGCGGCGCTCTGATCCGCAATATCGCTGACGCCAGAGGCATTGAGCTGCGCATGTATGAAATCGACGTCATCTCCAACTGCGCGCTGAATCTGTTCCTGTCCATGGTACTGATGTCACTGAATATCGCAAAGCTTGTCAGCCTTGCCGGACCGATGATCGTCATCCTGCTGGCACAGGCAGTCGTCATGATGCTCTGGGCTTACTTCGTCACATTCAACACGACCGGAAGAGACTATGACGCGGCTGTCATGGCTGCCGGACACTGCGGTGTCGGTCTTGGCCAGACACCGAACGCTGTTGCCAACATGGCCGCTGTCATCGACAAGAACGGACCGGCTCCGACCGCATGGTTTGTCCTGCCGGTAGTCACTGTCATCTTCATCAACATCATGAATCCGATCATCATCACATTCTTCATCAACCTGCTGAAATAAGGAGAATCATCATGGAACTGACAAAAGAACTGCTTGAAACACTGAACCAGGTGCCGACCGGCAACGTTGCCGACAACAATCCCGACGGCTATGTCATGAGCCCGTCATTACGCCCGGTGGATCCTTCCCTGCACATGATCGGCAGAGCTTTCCCGGTGAAATGCAAAGGCGGGGACAACCTTGCCCTGCATGAGGGCATGGCTGCCGCAAAAGCAGGCGACGTGCTGATCTTTGACTGCGAAGGCTATTGCGAAGCAGGCCACTTCGGTGACATGATGGCCAATGCCTGCATGGTGAAGGAAATTGCCGGTGTTGTGATCAACGGCAGCTGCCGTGACAACCAGGACATCCTGGAACTGAAATATCCCGTCTACGCAAAGGCATACTGCCCCGCGCCGACCGTGAAGAAGACGCACGCTGTCATGAATGAGGCAATGGACATCTGCGGCGCGCATATCTGCCCGGGCGACCTGGTGTTCGCGGACGGCGACGGCATCGTCATCATCCCCCAGGAAAAGGAAGATGAAGTCATTGAAAAGGCGCTTGCCAAATTCGCCAAGGAGAAGGAAATCCTGACGAGAATCAGAAACGGCGAGTCAACGATGACAATCTACAGTTTTGACAAAATCAAGTGAATCACAGCCCTGCGATGCGGGGCTTTTCTTTCCTTATGAAAAGAACGTGTTTTTCAGCGGGAATCTGCTATACTTTCTCTATGCGCAGTGTAATTCAGAGAGTAACTTACGCCACCGTAACGATCGATGGCGAGATCCACGGCAGATGCGGAAAGGGATTTATGATCCTGGTCGGCATCAGCGACAGTGATGATGAAGCAGTTGTAAAAAAGATGGCAGAGAAGATCTCGAAACTCAGGATCTTCGAAGATGAAGCCGGAAAGATGAATCTTTCCATCCTGCAGACAGGCGGATCCATCCTTTCCATTTCACAGTTTACCCTGTATGCGAACTGTGCGAAGGGAAACAGACCGAGCTTTGACGGAGCCGGCAAACCGGAACACGCGAAACAGATGTATCTGTATTTCAATGAATGCCTGAGAAATCTCGGCATCCATACGGAAGAAGGCATCTTCGCAGCGGAGATGAAGGTTGAGCTTCTCAATGACGGACCGGTCACGATCCTTCTTGATTCCGAACAGATGTGAACAGGAGGTTTGCATATGATTTCCTCAGATACATATGATCTGAATGATATTGTTGAAATGAAAAAAGAACATCCATGCCGCAAATCCAAGTACTGGAAGATCATCCGTGTAGGCGCGG
>ONSK01000231.1 GCA_900320455.1 uncultured Erysipelotrichaceae bacterium
CATGATACTGCTTGCGGCAGTGATGCCGGTCAATGCCGCTCAGACACTTACCATCAGAATTGAAGGTACGGAAGACTATTCAGCGGCGCAGGAAGTATTGAAGTATACAAACCAGATCCGTGCCGAGGCAGGACTGCCTGCACTTGTGCTGGATGAGGAACTGACAAGAAATGCCATGCAGAGAGCAGCCGAGATTGAATTCTATTTTGATCACACAAGACCGGATGGCACAATGTGCTTCGATGCTATTACAACAGGCTTTGACTATGCCGCGGAGAACATTGCCTTCGGACAGCCGGATGCCTATCAAGTTACCAGAGGAGAAAACGGCTGGGAGAATTCACCAGGTCATTACCGGAATATTATAAGCAAATACGTGAAGGCCATCGGCATCGGTGTCTTCTATACCAATGACGGTTCAATACACTGGGTACAGCTGTTCACAGACAGAGTAAACAAAAAATGCACGGCGACAGGAAAGAGGAAGGCAGCGCACGCGGTCACAACGACCCAGACGGAATTCCAGATGGAACCGGCGCTGAAACAGGCTGTGATCTGGGAAGGAGAAACCTGTGACAATAGTCTGATCGTACACCGCGGAATGGATCATTCCGGCATGCCGATGGAACTGATTCCTCCCTATGTATCCAGCGAGGATCCAACGATTGCCCAGGTATTCTCTGACGGCAGTGTGATTGGTGTCAGTGAAGGTGAAACAGTGATCAGAATCGGTCTGGATGCCACAAGATATACAACATTCAAAGTGACTGTAATGCATGATGAGGATTATGACAGTTTCATTTCCATGCACCGTCTGTACAATCCCAATTCCGGAGAACACTTCTACACGGCAAAAGAAAAAGAGAGAAATGCTCTGATCAAAGCGGGATGGCATTATGAAGGTGTCGGATGGTACGCACCGGAGACATCCAATACACCTGTGTTCAGACTGTATAACAAATACGCAGGTGATCATCACTACACGATGAAGGAAGCGGAAAGAGACGCACTGGTAGCTGCCGGATGGAATGATGAAGGCATCGGCTGGTACAGTGATGACAACCAGGAGATACCTCTCTACAGGCAGTACAACCCCAATGCCGTATCAGGCAGCCATAACTACACCACGAATAAAAAAGAAAACGATGCACTTGTAAAGATCGGATGGATCGCGGAAGGCATCGGATGGTATGGAATCAATACGGAAGCATATTGAGTATTTCTCACAGAATCTTCACAAAACTGACATGTGGATTTCATCAACAGGGGATATTCTGTATGTGTCAGATGAAAAGAGCACACCTGACAGACATTCTCATTAATTTCCCCTCCCTTAGTATGAATGAACAGTAACCGGATGAAAGTCCGGTTTTCTGTTTCTTTCAACAACCTTTTCTATTAGAATGATGGCAGAAGGGGAAAAGCAGATGAAAAAGAAATTATCTGTCATACTGGTCTGTCTGATGACGGCAGTGTCATTTGTGATGCCGCTGAAAGCAGAGACAGAGCTGTATGAGTACGTGATTTACGGAACAGAGAATTATTCAGAAGCACAGGAAGTATTGAAATACACCAACCAGATCAGAGCAGAGGCGGGAGCCGCTCCGCTGGTTCTGGACGAAAAACTGACAGAGTGGGCAATGCAGAGAGCGGCAGAACTGCCATTCTCCTTTTCCCATACCAGACCTGACGGAACCGCCTGCATCAGCGTTGTTGAAGGCACATATTACGCGTTGGGAGAAAATATCGCGATCGGTCATGATGACGCGCATGAAGTCACTCGCGGCAAGCACGGCTGGGAGTTTTCTTCAGGACATTACAGAAACATGGTCAGCACCGGCTATACAGCCATGGGAGTCGGCGTATATTTTGCGGAGAACGGCAGACGCTGCTGGGTACAGCTGTTCGCAGATCATTCCGACAGCACATTCAGAAAAACAGGATCAGAGAAGATGGCACATGTCGTCCTGGCACCGGAAGGAATGACTGTCAGCGGCACAAAGCGCGTACAGATACCGGTAAACAACATTGAACTGCCGGAAGGCATCCGGGAGATGTACCGTCTGTACAATCCGAACTCCGGAGAGCATTTCTATACAGCAGAGACAAAAGAAAGAAATTCGCTGATTACTGTTGGCTGGATGTATGAAGGTGTCGGCTGGTATGCGCCGGAAAAATCCGAAGTGCCAGTTTACAGGCTGTATAACAAATATGCAGGTGATCATCATTACACGATGCAGGAAGTTGAGAAAGAAGCCCTGGTGGAAGCCGGATGGAATGATGAAGGCATCGGTTGGTACAGTGATGAGAATGAAGAGATACCTCTTTTCAGACAGTACAATCCGTATGCGGTATCAGGCAGCCATAACTACACCACGAACAAAAATGAAAATGACGCCCTGATCAAAGCAGGATGGAAAGAGGAAGGTATCAGCTGGTACGGTATCAATCCATAATTCACAGAACGTTCACATACTGAACATACTGTATTCATGGAAGGAACGTATTCTGTAAGTGTCAGATGAAGATAAACGTCTGGCCTTCATTGAAAGCCCTTCCCCCAATCATAATTGATGAAGAACAGTTACCGGATCGAAATGCGGCGATCCGGCTTTCTGTATCTGAACCTGTTAACATATACATATATTGTGCATAACGGGCATTCCGTTTATCAAAAAGAAGAATTAGTGGAAATCCATTAAAAAGTTTGATATGTATAATATACAAGTAGAACGATTTCTTGTCGCACGGGGGAAGTATGACAGAAAAAGAATTCAAGGCTAAAACAGAGGCACTGAAAGATTCGTGCCGCATCTACAGGAAGGAAAAGCAGACACTTTTAGACATGGAAAAAGCCGGTGTGAACACCGGTGATTTCTCAAAGGCACAGCTTTACCTTTTCATCAAGGAAGATGTTGAGTTTGTCGAACAGACACTGAAACAGATTGAAAAAGTCTGCGGAAAGAACGCACGTCTTCTGATCTGGCTGCTGTTTGTGGAAGAAAGAACACAGGCTGCTGTCGCACAGGAATTTGATATTACCAGAAGACAGCTGCAGTATTCCGTAAACAAATGGCTCCGAATGATCTGGGAAGAAGAATGACATGTACACTGACGATGAACGGATCCGCATGTTCAGAGAAGAATGCGCCGGAATAAAAAAATATCAGAGCAGGATCAGAAGGATTGAATCCGATCTGAAAGTATTAGAGACAAAGATGATGGATGTTTCATCTCCGGTGCTGGATAAGATCGGATCATCACCGTCACGCAAGGAAAAATCTCTGATCGAGTATCTGGAAAGAAAGACATACCTGCAGGATGAGATTGATTACTGGAATGAACGCATCCGCTGGGTGAAGGAGACAGTTGCGTCTGTCGATTCACCGGGATGGCAGGTCATTATCTGGCGCACCTATATGGAAAAGCAGAAGGTCGCTGATCTTGCGGAAGAATATCTGGTTTCCAGAGATCACATCTATAAAGGCAGAAGGTTTTACCTGCTCAGAGGCCTGACGGATGAACGAATGAAGGAATTGGACAGATTGAAATCTGTTTACGAAGAGAAGTTTGAGTGATTTACGTACGTTCTGTACAAATTGAAAAGCCGGATATAATTCCGGCCCTTTCAGTGTTCCCTTACAAAACAATCAAATAATATATCCTTATATAATAATAAGCCTTACTGATCGTGTTCATTGTCAGTAAGGCTGTTTTTTAATGAAATGAAACAAATGATGCAGGAAGTACTGCATGTCCTGTAACTGATTTGTTTCTGAATTTGTATATATATGTGAAAAAGTAGGCTTTATTACAACCTCTTAATCACTCTTAATTATAGAAAATACACAGAAAATATCAATCAAAAATGCCGCAGGTGACTGTAAAAAAGTCACTTTTTTTGTTTTCTCTCCATAAATTACATACAACAAAAATACCTTTCTTAAGTGTGAAAATGTCTACATTAATCAAATCGGTATTTTTATATGCCTGAAATTGGGGAAGGAAAGACACTGGATGACACAGAAATATACAAAAAACCGTGCCAATCCGCCTGATAGGAGCCTGTCGGGCTCTTTCGTCGTTTCTTCCGGAAGGGCTAAAGACCTCACAGGAAAGCAGTTCGGGAAGCTTACCGTCCTGGAAAGGGCACCCAACAAACCGGGAGGAAACACAAAGTGGATCTGTCAGTGTGAATGCGGCAGGAAATGCACTGTCACATCATACAAGCTGATCCACGGAATCCAGTAC
>ONSK01000199.1 GCA_900320455.1 uncultured Erysipelotrichaceae bacterium
GAGGAACGGGTTCATCTCTTCTTCGAATTCATAGTACTTCAGCTTCTTGTCACCGCCGATATCCAGTGTACGGATAACAACCGGCTTGCCTTCCATTCCTTCCAGAACGGACTTGTATGCCTGATACTGTGTTTCTTCATCCGGCCAGTCTTCGCTCTTCATATAGAGGAACTCTGTACGGAACAGACCAACGCCTTCGCCGCCGTTTTCAACAACGCCTTCGACATCCTTCGGGGAACCGATGTTTCCGACGAGCAGGACTTTGTGTCCGTCTGTGGATACGGAAGCCTGGTCTTTCAGAGCCTTCAGAGCTTCTTTCTCAGCCTGGTATTCTTCACCCTTCTTGAGATATTCAGCAACCTGTTCAGCTGTCGGGTTCAGAATGACTTCACCGTTCAGAGCATCGAGGATTACCTCGTCACCTTCGTTAGCCGCATCGAGAATTCCTGCAACACCGACGACTGCCGGGATTTCCAGGGAACGCGCCATGATAGCACTGTGGCTTGTGCGTCCGCCGATTTCAGTAGCGAAGCCCTTTGCGAATTCCTTGTTCAGGGAACCTGTGTCAGACGGTGTCAGGTCCTTTGCAACGATGACAACCGGCTCGTCAATTGTGGACAGGTTCGGAATCACCTTGCCGCAGAGGTTGCACTTCAGACGGAATGTAACGTCCTTAATGTCCGAAGCTCTTTCACGCATGTATTCATCTTCCATTGATTCGAAGATGGAGATCATCATGTTGGCAACCTGTTCAGTTGCATATTCAGCGTTTACATTCTCATTCTTGATGGAATCTTCGATCTGGCTGCGGAGCTCAGGGTCGTTGGCCATCATCAGATGAGCGTCGAAAACTGCCAGCTCTTCCGGCGCCAGGCTCTTGGAAGCGACTTCCTTGATCTTCTCGATGTCTTCTACTGTCTTTTTGAAGGCAGCATCGAGCTTCGCCAGTTCTTCCTCAGCGTTGGCTTCTTTTCTTTCGATTTCCAGCACCGGCTGCTGGAGCTTGTAGACTTTTGCGACAGCAATACCTTGTGAAGCAGCAATACCTTTCAGCATTCTATATTTCCTCCTGACTGCATTCATTGATCGTGTTCAGGACATCCCGCATCGTTCTGATTTCCAGCATTCTGTCATCTCCAATAACGATTCCGAATTTTTCTTCGACTTTCAGCAGAAAATCAACCGCTTCATAAGAGTCCATATGAAGATCTTCAAATGAAGTTTCTTCGCTCAGCTCTGCCAGATTATGGTCGTAAGTTTTCGCCAGCGTTTCAAGAAATGCAAGACGATCCATGAATACTCTCCTTGCATTTACTTTATCATTATTCAGAGGTCTAGGCAATGCATGAATTCCTGCACGGCTTCTTTTTTCAGGCGGTAAAACGTTGACTTTGCGTACTTTTCCTGCCACCATGTCGGACTGCTGATTTCCAGGTATTCCCGGCGGATAATCAGCTGGGTATCACCCGAGCAGTCCCTCAGTGCGCGGTCGATATAGCGCACCAGGTTGATCGATGCCTGATCCCTCGGACTGACCTCCCTGACACAGTCCCCTTTCAGAGCCAGCTCAGCTTTCCGCTGTGACTCCCGGTAGATGCGTCCGACATACTTCAGCATCATCTGCTTGACCTCATAGCTTTTTTCTTCAGTCATGTTCTTTCTCTCCTTTCAACAAGAGCGATATTCTCACTCTGCGAAAGGCGAAAAAAGCGGATTTCTGAATTCCCGAAAAGATTTTTTTGCGAACCCGGGATAATTACGGCTGAGCCGAAGCGGAATGACAATCTCGGATATATCCGTTACAATATTGAACAAGAGGAAAATATTATGTCTAACAAGTCAATCAGTTCGCTTTCCACAAAGCGGATTATTATATCCCTGATCCTGCTGCTGGGGGCACCCGTGACATCGCTGCTCACGGATCTGCTCATCCACCAGCGCTGGATCTCCCGCATGTTTGCCCTGAACATCTTTGTATCGGTGCTGATCATCTATGACTGGAATCTCTTCGGCATCCATTACAACCGCTCCAAGAAGAGCCTGGGCGATACGCTGATCTTTACGGTAACCGGATGCGCCTTGCTTGCCTTATGGCATTACGCGGCTTCACGCTTCTTCAATGCCCATGCATTCCTGCCGCCGGGATACGTGCTGCGGATGTACGGCTACGCAAGACCCGGAATGTTAATCGCCTTCAGTTTCATGCAGGCAGCCTGGATCAACATCGGATACAAGGTGCTGACCGACAGAATGGATATCCGGGGAAAGGAAATCCAGTCGATCCTGATGTCGGCCATTGTCTTCGGTCTTCTGGTAACATTGCTGCAGGGAGAGTATTCCCTCTCTGTTCTGATCAGTTCCTATCTCTACAATCTGATCCTGACAGCCGTGATCTCGTATCTCTATAACCAGTCGCATTCCATGATTCCGGGAATCCTGGCAATGACCCTTGTCAATATTGCGGTCATGATTCTGTCCATGTAAAAAGCTCAGCGGATTGCTGAGCTTTTCTGTATGTTATTCCTTTTCCACCTCGATCAGACCGTAGCCGCCGCTGCTTCTGCGGTAGACGACTGCGATGCCGCCGCTTTCCTCATCGGTGTAGATGAAGAAGTTGTGGCCGCTGAGTTCCATCTTCATGATGGCATCCTCGAGTTCCATTTCCTCTGCCTCTACGGTCTTTGTTCTGACCGGGATATCGGCTTCTTTTGTCTCTTCAACGGTTTCCTCTTCAATGAATGCCTTGGCAAGATGTTCTCTGTGTCTTCTGCTGAGTCTTGTCTTCTGTCTTCTGATCTGATCTTCAAGCTTGTCGATTGCAAGATCCACTGCGGCATAGAAATCGTCATTGACGACTTCCGCCCTCAGGATTCCTACTTTCGTCGGAATTGTCACCTCTACTTTCTGCGAATTCGGATAGACTCTGGCAACCACTCTCGCGGTCGTTGCCGGGTCGATGAGAAGATACTTCTCCAGGTTGGAGAGCTTCTTTTCGATCTTCTCTCTCATCGAATCCGTAATTTCAATATTTTTTCCAACTATTTCGATCCGCATACATTCACCTCCTGTACTTGTGTTTCTGCGGTGAACCGGAAAATGACTTCCCGGTGGAATTACGATTTTTTATGATTTTTTTATTGTTGTATCTCTGCACTTATATTGTACCGCATCAGGCGTAAAAAAAACAGATGAATCACACAGGTTCTTCATCTGCCAGACTGATCAGCCACAGGAATACAACCGTCATCGCATACGTATCCATGCCGCAGTATTCCTTCAGGTTCTCAATGATTTTCTGCTTTTCCTCTTCATCCGCGTCGGAGAGATCCAGATGGCGCCATTCATAGACGGCATCCATGCCCTGGGCAATGTCGAGATCATGGTAGCCGCTCTCATCATCCATCATGCCCATGATCGTCTTCAGCGACCATGTGCCGCGCATTCTGGTATCGTAGACCGTTCCGCTTTCAAACGGCAGCTGCAGGTCTTCCATGCGCCTGTTGATATCCATAAGGTCTTCCGCAAGATCCGGATACATATCCGCCAGTTCTTTAATGCGGATCTTTTCCGCGCCTTCCGCGTTGTAGGCAATGACACTGCCTTCCTTCGGGATATCCCGGAGCAGGCTTTCTGCCATCTCACGTCTGTCATCATGGATGGACAGGAACACCTTGTGCTGCAGCGAGCGGTTCGCGTCCATGATGTGAATGGAATATTCAAAGGGAAGCACGTCATAGGGCTTCATTCCCTGATAAGGAGGAATGGCAAAGCGTTCCCATTCAAAGTCGAGGAATGTGATCGGGAAGTCGATATTATCCAGCCATGAGCGCAGCGCCATGCGGTCAACATACAGACCGTTCCCCTGGTCCGCGGCAATCTGGGCATACTGCATGCGGTGGCCTTCGATTCGTTCCGGATCCGCCTCCTTCAGCCGCAGCAATCCTTCCTTTTTCATATCATATTTATAGCGTGAGGAAATGAGCGTGACGATGGAATTGTCATCCTCGCGCTTTTCATCCGGGAAACACTCCTGGTAATATCTGCATCTGACACGGGAAGCGCACTTCGACGTTCTGCACGGCAGCGGCGTATCTCCTTCCAGGCATTCCTTCATTTCCGCAATCAGATCGGAAGGATCCTTCATTCTGGCACGCACTTCGGCAGTGATGCGCTTGGAAGGATTGCAGGAGCTGTTATAGAAGAAGTCGCTGACAATGAACATCTGATTCACGTCAAGCTCTTCCTGTCTGACGTAGGAGGCATTCAGATGCACGATGCGCAGCTCCCCTACCTTGTAGCCGAGCTGTTCCAGCACCCATACGGTATCTCCGTACATCTCCAGTCCCTCGGCATGCGGATACAGGCCGATAAACAGGAAATACACGTCCCAGGCATCCTTCACGCGGTGCATGAAAGGGACCTTGACGCGCAGGTCTCCGTATTCAAATCTTGCCTTGACGAGCCAGTCATACGTCTCTGCGGCAATCACGGCATCCTCTGCCGGATCTCCTCTCTTGCCAAGCCAGTAGTCCCTGATACCGAGCTTTCTGATGACAAGATCGCTGACTTCCTCATCCAGCCGCACATAGGGCTGATATTCACGCTTGGGCGCGTTCCATTCCAGATGGAACAGACGCGGGCAGCGGCTGTATTTTCTGCAGTCTGAAATGTGGAACATAAACTTCCTTTCGGTTATTCCTCCCTGCCGATCAGCACATGATCAGCAGATTTTGTATATGTGACATTTGCGAAGTCGCCGGGCTGAAGATCCCGTGACGAGCGGAATCTGACGCATCCGTCAACATCATCCGGGGCATGCAGTGCGCTTCTGCCGACATACATGCCGGTCAGAGCATCTGTTTTTTCCACCATCACTTCTTCTGTTTTCCCGATTCTTTCCTGCAGAAGTTCGGCAGCGATCTCGCGCTGTGTCTTCATCACTTCCGCAAGTCTTCTTTCCTTGACTTCCTGCGGCACGTCATCTTCCATCTCATAGGAAGGCGTATCCTCCTCGCGGGAATAGGTAAATGCACCAAGGTGATCCCAGCGGATCTCACGGATCATCGAGAGGTTCAGCTCGTGATCCTCTTCTGTTTCCGAAGGGAATCCGCAGATCAGTGTGGTGCGCAGCACCGCATGCGGCAGCTGGCTGCGGATCATGCGGCATCTGTCGATGATCGTCTCTCTGTTTCCTCTGCGGTTCATCAGCTTCAGGATGCGGTCGCTGCCGTGCTGGACGGGAATGTCAAAATACGGCAGAACATGTTCGCATTCCTTCATCGTGATGATCAGATCATCAGGAATCTCATCCGGGTACAGATACAGCACACGGATCCATTTCACGCCTTCAATCGCGTTCAGCTTCTTTAACAGTGAAGAAAGATGCAGCTTTCCATCCCTGTCAAATCCATAGCGGGAAGAATCCTGGGCAATCAGATTCAGCTCTTTCACGCCCTGCTTTACAAACTTTTCTGCTTCCGCAAGAATCACGTCTTCATCAAAGGAGCGCATATCACCTCTGATCAGAGGAATCGCGCAGTAGCTGCAGCGGTTGTCGCAGCCGTCGGAAATCTTCAGATACGCCATCCACGGCTTGCCGGAAAGAACACGCGGCGCTTTGCCGTAGGTGTTGGCAATATGCTCGCCGAGCACTTTGCTCAGGATCTCACCGAGATGAGGATATTCATCGATCGCGATAAAGCGGTCGACTTCCGGCATTTCCTCTTCCAGCTCTTTCTGATAGCGCTGGGAAAGACATCCCATCACGATCAGCTTCTGCAGTCCTTCTTCTTTCAGATCTGCGGTATCGAGTATCGTATTGATCGCCTCTGTCTTGGCACTCTCAATAAAACCGCATGTATTGATAATAATCGCATCCGCCTCATCCGGGGATGTTACAATTTCCTGTCCGCTCTGCTGCAGCATTCCCAGCAGATTCTCCGTATCCACCAGGTTCTTCGCGCAGCCGAGGGAGATGACTCCGATTTTCATAGTTCACCTCTCAGCCGCTCCATTATATCATGCACCGGCAGAGAAAAAAGAGAAACACACAGCGTGTGCTTCTCTTCACGTCAGTCCGCAAGTGTTCCGAACGGATCCCAGGGTTCCAGTTCCTGAGGCTCAGCCGCAAGTGCAGCCTTTGCCTTCTCAGACAGATATTTCTTATTGATGGCGACAACATACATGTATTTGTCGAACCAGGAATCAGAAGCGATGTAATAGCCCTTGTTGGCTGTCTTGTCACCCCAGGAGTTCTCGATCTTCCATCTGGTCGGCTTGTCATCAACGAGATTGACGCCGGTGAAGACCATGGCATGGTTCATCGCGCTCTCTCTTGTATCAAGCTCATCCGCCTTGGACATATCCAGCTTCATATCAAGTGTTCCCGCGTAATCATACTGCGAATCATCCCAAAGACCTGTTTCCCTGTCGCCGAACTTGCCGCAGTCACAGCCGAACCATACCGGCTCTCCTGCTTTCAGTGTATCGATGGCAGCTTTCTTGAATTCATCCATCGGCAGGTTGAGCAGCTCGATTCTGTTGCCGTCAACGACGTTGCCGAGATACTTGACGGTATAGGTTCTGTAATACGGCTTGTCATCTGTCGGTCCGTGAATGACGCTGACGTATTCATCCAGATCCTCTTTCAGATACTGTCTGTAGAAATCAATCGGTGTCACATTGTAATCCGCGTGATAGACATCATTTTTGTCTCTGTATTCAAATGTGAATGAGACCGGCGGCAGACCGAAGCATGAAGCGATCAGACCGTAGACCTCTTTCAGACATTCTTCCTTCAATGCGCTTCTTTCTTCCGTGCTCACCTTTCTGATATCCGCCGCAAATCTGCGCAGACGTCTGTTGAGAATGCCGTTCATTGTTCTTGTATGAGAGGACTGGTATGTTTCCGGCATTGCCGTCTTCGGGCAGATACCGTATTTCTTGACCAGGCTGACAAGCATGTTCCACTGTCCGCCGTCGCCGACAGCCGTCTCCAGCAGGAAGCGGTTGTTTTCGCTGTTCAGCGGAGCGTCAGCTTCCGCAAGAACGCATTCCATGAACCAGTTCGCCTTCTCAAGCTTGTCGTAGAAAGCGATGTAGTTCTGGGAAAGCTCGAATTCCTTGATTTCATAGTTTGCCGCAATCTTTTCGCGCAGCACGTTCATTGCCGAGAAGATCCAGCATCTGCCAGATGCCTGCTGGTTTGTGACAGGCATGGTCTTCAGATCAATGGAAAACAGATTCGGATTGGCAGCTTCAGCGTCAAATACACGGCTGACGGATGACAGATCATTCTTTGTCAGCGCGTTTCTGACAACACGCGCCTTTGTATCGGCCAGATACGTCTCGCGCATCGCAGCCAGCTGGTCTGCAGTTACAGATTTCATTTAGTGTTACCTTCTTTCTGCCACCAACTTTACAACAATCCGCGTTCTGCTTCAAACAATGTGTTCACGCCCTGCGCTTCAGATATTCACGCAGTGTGATCGCAAAGCTGATCAGTGAGAGAACAAGCAGAACGACATGCCTTGCGATACCCGTATCGGCGGTTTTGGGAACCTCTGAATCTCTGACGGTGATCAGGATCGGATCTCCTTCACTGAAGGTGTAATCCGCCGGCAGGATCACGTCAAAGCGCAATGGTGAAATGGCATATCCGGCAGGTGCTTCTTTCTCCATGATGAAATATCCGTCTTCGCTGTAAGGAAGAATGAATTCAGCGCTGCCGTCCGCGCCGCTGCGCGCAGCCGCATCATTCCCGTTTTCATCTTTCAAAGGACTGCCGTCCTTCGCATTGTAGACAGCGAAGAGAGCGCCGGGAAGCGGATGGTTTCCTTCTGTATCTGTCTTGAAGATCTTCAGTCGGAATTTCCGGCGTAAATTCCGGACGGAAATCAATTGATGGGAGTGTTCTTTTCCATTCACGGTAAACACCAGCGGTTCGGCAGGCACATAGCCGTACGGCGCATGGATCTCTTCGACCGTGTAGGTGCACTCACCTTTGACATAAGAAGAAATATCATAAGGCTCACTGCCGCTGATCCAGGAACAGACAACATTGCCTTCTTCATCCTTCACTGCGAGTTCCGCCCCGGGAAGCGGCTTTCCGGCTGCGTCTGTCTTGAGTATGGAGATGCTGGTTCTCAGATCATACATGATGACAGAGACCTCTTCCTCCTGCGGCGCATGCATGGGGATTTCAAATTCCACATCCTCGGCGTCATAGAAGCCGGCTCCGTGCGATTCCTCACGCAGGATGTATCTGCCTCCGGCTTTGAGAAGATGTCCAGCCTCAATCGGTTCTCTGCCGCTGAGCCAGCCTTTCTCAGGTGAGAGTTCCTTCAGTTCCTCGCCGTCTTTTTCAAACAGTCTCAGCAATGCGCCTTCCACCGGTTCTCCGTGTTCATCTGATTTGAAGATCTTCAGACGGACCGGGGCGTCTTTCATCACGATACGCTGATCCTGACAGGAGGCGGTAAAGGTGACGGATTCACTGTAGTAGTAACCGTCCGGGGCAGCTGTCTCATTCAGCACGTATGTCTTTCCTTCTTCCAGATTCTGAATGCGGTGTTCTTCCGTACCGGAGATCCATTCATCGATCACATTCCCTGCCTGATCACTGACGGTGATCTTTGCGCCGGGCAGTTCCTTTCCGCCTAGATCCTGCTTGGAAAAGGAAATGACGGCATCTGTCACATCAATGGTCTGAACCTTCCCGCCTGTTTCCACGGTGAACGGAATGTCATTCACTTTGACGTAGCCGGCAGGTGATGTATCTTCATGAAGCACATAGGACTTTCCTTCCTCAATGCCGCGGATCGCGTGCGGCTTTGCGCTGCTCGTCCAGGAATCAATGACATTGCCCTTCTCATCCGTGACAGACATCTTCGCGCCTTTGATCTCATGTCCTGCGATATCGCATTTGCGCACCAGCACCATCCCGTTTTTCATGATGACATCCTGCACGATTCCATCATCGTTCACGGTGAATTCGATGGCTTCTGCCTTTGCGTATGCGATTGATTCATCATCCGTCTTTGGAACGATGGTTTCCTCCAGGATGTACGTTTTTCCTGTTTTGAGTCCCTCGATACAGTGCGGTTTTTCTTCCGAGATCCAGTGATCAATGATCTCGCCGGTCTCTTTTTCAATCAGTCTGATTTCCGCGCCGGGAATCTCTTCCAATCCGGCGGCATCTTTCTTGAAGAATCTCGTCTTTGTGACGTGATTGATGATTTCTGTTTCCTGCACGTACATTTCCTTTACATGATCTTCCTGTCTGAAGATAACGTCATATGCATTCTCATCCTTTAACAGTCCGAACGGTGACTCTGTCTCTTTCAGCACGTAGGCGCCAAGGGGGATCTTCTCAACGCAGAGTTCCCCGTGTTCATCCGGGTGCCATGTGCCGTACGCTTCTCCTCTGGGTGTGATCAATGTGCCGTCAAGCGGATCAATGATGTCTTCCGCCGCATACAGCGTGAACGCCGTTTCCTTCAGAATTCCCTTTTCCAGAAGTGAGATATCAGCCTCTTCCCAGTTCTGTATTTTCTTATGCAGTTTCAGTGTGCCGTATGCTTTCTGATTCCTGATTTCCGCTGTGACGATCAGATTGCCGTTTTCATCTTCTTCCGCTTCCGTCATGCCTTTCAGCTGCACTTCCGTATCAGAAGATATTACATAGCCCTGCGGCACTGTCACCTCGCTGATGCGGTATGTATGGCCGGCATCGATCCAGGAAGGAAGCGTTACCCATCCCTGTTCTTCATTGACGTCACAGTAAACACCCTTTTCTGCCTGGGGCATCTGCTTTGCGGAAGTCATGAAGGTATCCAGCGCAGAAGCGCCAACCAGGAAGCTGATCCGCTTTCCGGTTTCATCCGTCAGGATGAAGGATGCCGGTGTCAGCGTGATGATCTTTCCGGTTTCCGCATCCTTTTTGACAATGCGCAGACGGACACGCAGCGGCTTGTTGGAAATATGGAAGAGCACATCTTCCTCTTTCTCACCGCTGATCACAAACTCCGCGTCTTCCATCAGCTTTGTGATATCGGATGAAGAGGAAGCTGTCTGATGCAGGATGTAGGTGCCATAGGCAAGCTCACGGCTGCGCCAGCTGCCGCTGCCATCTGTTTCTCCTTCATCCCATTCCTTGCTGGAAAGCAGTGAAGGATCATTATGCACTGCCGCAAGCGCTTCTTCAAAGGATGCGTATTTCTGCGCAAATGATTTCAAAAGCACCGCGAAGGAGGCATGTTCCTCAGGAGGTGTCAGGGAGGAATGCTCGGAGGAGTCAAATACCTTGTGCACGCTCACTCTGCCTGTTTTTACATTCTCACTGACACTGATTACCTGATGAAGATCTTCGGCTGTGATCGTGAATCTGTATTCACCGGCTGTGATCTGATAGCCTTCCGGTGCCTTTGTTTCCTGCAGGATGTAGGATCTTCCATCCGAAAATGTGAGACCTTTTATCACCGTACCGGTTCTGCCTGTTTCATCGATTGTGAATGTGCCAAGTTCTTTTCCGCTTTTGCCGTCTTTCAATACATAGACAGCATTTTTGAACGAGGCATCTCCCTGCGTTCTTTCTCCGGTATCCGCGTCTTTTTTGACGATCGTCACAGATGTATCCGGTGTGTTTTTGACTTCAAAGACAAACGCTTCCTCAGCGGTAAACGTGTAATCAGCGTCAGGAACGATTTCATACACCTGATCTGCATTGTCATTGAGATATCCCTCCGGTACGTCTGTCTCTTTCATGTAATAGCCATCCGGCCGGTAGAACAGTTCCGCTTCCGCAGTTCCGTTTTCATCCGTGATCAGCACTGCCGGACTGCCTTCAGCTGTTCTTGCGGCTTCATCTGTTCCTTTTTCAAAGATGGTAAAAACCGCGTTGGGTACGGGAATTGAAGGATCATAGGCATCCTTCTTGATGATCCTGATACGGATCTTCTCTCTTGTATCAATCATCTTCAGCTGCAGATCATTTTCATCATCCGGTGTGAAGATGATATCTTCCGCCGTCAGATAGCCAAACGGCGCTTTCGTTTCATGGAGCGCGTAGGTTCTGCCGCTGATCAGATGATTGATGGTATGGGCGGTGTCATTTGTTGTCCACTCATCCACCGTGCTGTTGTCACTCTGATCAATGACTCTCAGAACAGCACCGGAAAGCGGTGTTCCGGTATCATCTGTTTTCAGCGCGCTGATCCTGGTGTCTTTCATTTTGATTTCGGCAGTATATGTGCCGCTGACTGTTTCCGGAATCGTAAACTGTGCATCTGATGCTCTGACATAACCGTCCGGCACTTCCAGTTCTCTGCATACATATGTGCCGCCCGGCACTAGAATACCGGTGCATTCCTTTTCGTATGCCTGCTCTGTGCTTTCAAAGCGGAAGAGCTCTTTGTTCGCATTGTCAAATACCGCGAGCACTGCGCCTTTCAGCTGTTTGCCGGAGGCGTCTGTCTTATGCACGCGGATCTGAATGTTTTCTTCCTTCACTTTGAAGACAGCGCGTTTTTCATCATATCCTTTCACTTTGCCGCGGCGTA
>ONSK01000300.1 GCA_900320455.1 uncultured Erysipelotrichaceae bacterium
CCGTGATGAACGGCGAAGGCGACAGCGTTCACAGCACCGTGACAAAAGAGATCCTCGAACAGTGCATCTCACGCAAGTCGCTGCTGTATGACAAGGACGGCGAGGAACATTACAACCTGATCAGCGCCCTGCACAAATCCATGCGCAACTCGGACGCTGATGCGGCTGTCTACTGGCTGGCAAGAATGCTGGAAGCCGGTGAGGATCCCCTCTATGTCGCAAGACGCGTTGTCCGCTTTGCCTCGGAAGACGTCGGCATGGCGGATTCAAGAGCGCTGGAGATCGCTGTCGCGGCTTATCAGGCATGTCATTTCCTCGGCATGCCGGAGTGCTCGGTGCATCTGACGCATGCGGTTGTCTTCTGCTCGCTGGCGCCGAAATCCAACAGCCTGGAAGCTGCGTACATGAGCGCAGCGGAGGACGCGAGAAACATGCTGGATGAACCGGTTCCCCTGCACATCCGCAATGCGCCGACAAAGCTGATGAATGAGCTCGGATACGGAAAGAACTATATGTATGCCCATGATTATGAAGGACATATCACCGCGATGCAGTGCCTGCCGGATTCCCTGCAGGGAAAGCATTATTACAATCCATCCGACCAGGGCGTTGAAAAGCGCGTGAAAGAGCACAAGGACGCGATCGAAGCCTGGAAAGAAGAACAGAGAAAGAAAAATGGCCAGTGATCATTCACTGGTCATTTTTTGACAGGCATATCTTTCCGCAATGGTTTGATTCTTGCAAGAACCAGATTCGCCGTAATGCCTGTCAGGATTCCCATCGGAATCGAGCCCAGAAGCAGATACGGCAGGATCACGGCAATTCGCGGCTGCATGTAGAACAGGACAACGACGATCACCTGTCCGACGGAGTGGGTGATTGAACACAGCATGGACGTAAACATCAGGGAAGATCCCATCTTATCCATGATGATCAGGGCAAGCGAAGACAGCGCGACGCCTCCCAGCGAAATCCAGAATGTGCTGGAGAAGATCAGTCCCCGCATCAGTGTGGAAATGACGACACGCATCGCGTTGACGATGATCATTTCCTTTACCCCGAGCAGTCTGATCGTGATCAGAGCGGCGATATTTGCCAGGCCGATCCTGACCATGAAGAATACCGGTCCGATATATACGGATTCAGCGATGCTGAGAACGATTGCGACAGCGCTCAGCAGCGCAAGATATACAAAGCGTTTTGTTCCGTCCGGTCTCATCCTATTCTCCATTCAGGACGTTCATGGCTGTTGCCCCGTCCACGATGATCAGATCGTTCGGAAGACAGACGATATACATGTAGCTTCCGATGTTCATCCATCCCATGTTTTTGCATGTATAGTCATAGCAGTCGACATCCGCGACATGCCACGATCTGTCTCTGACTTCAATATGCATGTGGCCGACATTTCCGTACACGGTATAGTCCGCGTCAACGCCGCTGTCGAACCAGAGAATCACTTTGTTTCTGTGCACAACCGCGATCCAGTCACCTTCCGCCTTCTCCGCAGGAAGATCCTGGGAAACCTCGGGTGTGCTGCGCGGTTTCAGTTTCATAAACAGGATCGCACCAAGTGAAAGCAGCGCGATCACTGCGATGATCAATACTTCTTTTTTCTTCATACCAGGCTGATTATAGCACAGTCAGGCTTCAGTCCGATACATCGGCGTTATCATCCGGAACAGAGATTTCCATCACTTCATCAAGTTTCCGGAAATAGGAGTCATGGGCAGCGCTGTATTCCCTGTTGAACTTCGCATCATGTCCTGCATGCAGGTTATAGATATAGTCGTGTGTCTGACAGCCCACACCCGGATTGGCTCTGACGACAGTGGCCAGCCCCACATTGGAACAAATATCGGAAACACGCTCGATATCACTGAGCAGATCCATGAAATCCGTACCGGCATAGATATTGCATACACCTTCCGCAAGACGCTTCAGGTGATTCTGTTTCATGGCGTCGACAAGATCATCCACGACTTCTTCCAGCGGTTCAATGCGGTAAGCCGCATCCACGTCACGCTTCTCAAAGGAAAGCCTTGTCTCATCGAGGATATTTGCGATCACATCCTGCAGGATCAGAAGCTCCGAGGAAGCTGTCGCGGAAAGCGGGATCTTCCGTTCATGAAGATCGGCTGCCTTTTCAGAGATGTTGACAGCGTAATCGCCGAGTCTCTCAAACTCCACCATCACCTTGTAATACTGGTTCAGAATGGAAAGATGATACTCCGATTTCAGATGTCCGGAAAGCTCAGCGAGATAGTTTCCCACCGCGTCCGTCATCTGATCAACACCGTCTTCATCCTTCTTCAGCTGTGCCAGTGTCTTTTCATCGTATTCAGAAAGCAGCGCGAACGCTCTTTCGATATTCATGCGGGATGCCGTAAACATCTGCATCAGCACGTCATAGCAGCTGCGCAGTGCCAGCGCCGGCGTGTTGAAGAAGTTCGGGTTCAGCGCTTCAATCAGATGCTGATAAGGCATGGCCTCCTCAGGATCATCCTGGATGATTCTGCGGCTGGCCTTCTCGAGCAGAGAGATTCCCGGCAGAAGCACAGCGGCGGAAACCAGATTGAAGATCGTATTGGCATTGGCGATAACGCCCGGTGTGGCTGTCATCTGCCAGACAGGTTTCAATACCCCTGCCTGATGCAGGATGGTCACGCTCACCAGGATCAGTGCCGACTTGCACAGGTTGTAGAGAATATTGACAGCGCCGATCCGTTTTGCCTCGGCTTTGGCGCCGATCGAGCAGACGATGGCAGTCGTCACGCAGTCACCGAGATACACGCCGACGATGACGGAATACACGGCGCTGAATGTCAGTTTGCCGGAAGATGCGAATGCCTGCAGGATACCGATGGTGGCAGAGGAGCTCTGCAGCACGAAGGCAACGCCCGCGCCGGTCAGATAGCCAAGGAGAGGATTCTCGCCAAGGCTTGTAAACAGCGCGGAAACAACAGGCGTCTCCGCCAGTGAATCCACGGCAGCTGTCATATTCAGAAGACCGCTGAACAATATCCCGAATCCCATCAGAATCGATCCGATTGTCCGCGAATTCTTATACTGGAGCCCCATGATCAGGATGATGCCGGAAATCAGTGCCAGCGGAGCCAGCGTGGATGGTTTAAAGATCTGAAGCCAGGCAGCGGAATCCGCACTGACATCAAGAAGACGGATGATCTGACCGGTAATCGTTGTGCCGACATTGGCTCCTACTATGATGCCCAGTGACTGGTGCAATGTCAGGATGCCTGCCGCCGCAAGACCGGATGTGATGACAATCGTGGCCGTTGATGACTGAATCAGAGCCGTGACCGCAGCACCGAGCAGAAACGCCTTCAGCGGATTGTTCGTTACATGTTCCATCAGGACTTTCAGCTGTCCCGAGGAACTCTCTTTCAGTCCGTCCCCCATCAGGCGCATGCCGTAGAGGAACATTGCCAAGCCTCCGAATAATGTCAGAATATCAAATATATTCATATTAACTTCGACCTCAGTTTTGTAGATTTTTTTATCAAACGGTATTATACCACCCTTTCAGGAAAAGAAAAAAAGCCGCGGAGAGATCACTCCGCAGCTTCCTTCATCACTTTTGCTTTTGTCATCACGTGATAGAAATCCGGCCAGCTCTTGTCCACTGCCTCCGATCCTTCAATCACCGAAGGAATCTCACCCGCCAGCGCCAGCATGCTTAATGCCATCGTGACACGGTGATCCCGGTGAGAGGACAGCACAGCGCCTCCTCTGATCTCTGTTCTTCCGGTTACGGTAACGGTATCTGTCGTGGAATCAATCACGCAGCCAAGCTTGCGCATTTCTTCTTCCATGGCCGCGATGCGGTCACACTCCTTGATGCGCAAACGCCTTCCGTCCGTAAAGACAGATGTGCCTTCCGCAAGAGATGCCAGGGCGAATAATGCAGGTCCAAGATCCGGACAGTCCGCCAGGCTTGCCGTGATTCCATGCAGTGAAGACGGTTCCATCCGGTATCCATCCTCTGTTCTTTGAATATCAGCTCCCATGTTTCTGAGAATTCCCGTCAGCGCGTGATCGGCCTGCCCGTCATGGTGCGGCATGCCTGAGATCCTCACCGGGATATTCAAGACAAAGGGAATCATCGCCGCAAAGGCAGCCTGTGATTCATCACCTTCTGCCTCAAAGTCAGCGGCATGGTATTTCTGACTTCCTTTGATCCGGATGATCAGTCCGTCTCTTTCCGCGTCGATGCCGCTTTTCTGCAGAAAATGCAGCGTCATATCCGCGTACGGCGCCGATTCAAACGACGGCAGAATACGGATCTCACTGTCTTCTTCACATAAGGGCAGTGCGAAGAGCAGACCGCTGATAAACTGCGAGGAAACATCTCCCCGCACCTCATAGATACCGCCCTGCAGAGGACCTCTTACACAGATCCTGTTTCCTTCCTGTTCAAACCGCAGACCTTTTTCCTCAAACAGTTTTTCGTAGACAGTCTGAGGACGTTCATGAAGCCTTCCTTCACACACAAATACAGCGTCATCGCCGCTCAGTGCCGCAAGCGGAATCAGAAAGCGCAGAGTGCTCGCTGACTCACCGCATTCCAGCTCCTGATGATCAAAGACGGGACGGGAAACACCTTTGACAATGATCCGGTCTGTTTCATCAAGAATCTCAGCACCGAAGTGTCTGAGCAGACGGATCGTTGCCCGGATGTCATTGCCGTATGTCACATTGCGGATCACGGTGGTTCCTTCTGTCAGCGCAGCTGTGATCAGAGCTCTGTGAACCTGGGACTTGGATGCCGGAAGATGAATCAGCGCTTCCTCCGCGTCACCTTTCAGTATCATGCGCGTTTCTGTCTTCATGCGTTCTCCTTCCGGATACAGGCAAGCAGCTGCCGCAGTGTCTCATCAATGGTTCCGTTGTTGTCAATGATCACGTCACAGTACTTCTGATACAAAGGCAGACGTTCCTCATAGCGCTGTTTCAAAGCTTCCGCGCTCGCGGAAAGCGGCCGGCTGTCGGTCGGAAACAGCTTCTCCAGATCACGCTTCAGCCAGTAAATCTCTCCGTGTTCAGAGAGAATGCGCATGGTTTCCGCTACGGTCACAGCACCGCCGCCGCAGGAGATGATCTTCCGTTCTCCTTCGGAAAGTATCTTTGCGGCTTCTGTTTCCAGTCTGCGGAAATATGCCTCTCCCTTTGTTTCAAAGCATTCACGGATGGAAGTTCCCAGCATGCCAATGATTTCATCATCCATCTCCGCTGCCGGAATGCCTGTTTCTCTGCTGAGAAGCGCCGCGAATGTCGTTTTGCCGGATGTCGGCATGCCGATCAGAACAATATTCTTTTTTTCTCTGTCTCTGATCATTCTTCTCCTCCGGTAAACCAAAGTGTGCCGTATCTTCCGATCATCGCATCAAGCAGCGCAAAGGCGCACATGGCAGTGCTGACAGTGCCGGCTCTTGAAACGATTGCGGCATCGTGTCTGCCGTGTACGGTGATCTCTGTCTCTTCCATCTTTGTTAAATCTACGCTTTTCTGCGGCTTTGCGATGGACGGCGTCGGTCTCAGCACCAGGGAATACATGATGGGCATTCCGTTGGAAATTCCGCCGTTGATGCCGCCGCTGTGATTGCTCAAAGAAATGACTTTTCCGTCTTTGAGCGCCCAGGGATCGTTGGCTTCGCTTCCCTTCATGCCCGCAAGGCCGAATCCCGTTCCGAATGAAATTCCCTTGACGCCGGGAATTGAAAACATCGCATGAGCAATCGTGCTCTCCAGTGAATCAAATGCCGGTTCGCCGATACCGGCAGGAATTCCCATTGCGCATGTTTCAAGAATACCGCCGACAGAATCACCTTCTGAAGCTGCGTCTGAAATCATATGACGCATCTGTTCTGATGCGTTCTGATCAAGCACCGGGAATGTCATTTCATTCAAAGCAGTCAGATCGGTTTCCAGGTCTTCCGAGAATGGTCTGTCCTCAACATTTCCGATACGGCGGATATGTGTGCCGATCAGAATTCCTTTGGTGCGCAGAATACCTGCGCATATGGCGCCCGCCGCTGTCATGACTGCCGTCAGTCTGCCGCTGAAATGACCGCCGCCGGATGCGTCTTCATATCCGAGATATTTGACGTGGGCGGTGTAGTCGGCATGGGAAGGACGGGGAATATTCTTCAGCGCGTCATAGTCTTCCCTTCTTGCGTCATTGTTGGCAATCAGAATCGTGAGCGGTGTTCCTTCGGTCCGTCCGTCTTTCACACCGGAAATGATTTCCGGAATATCCTGTTCTTTTCTTGCGGTGGAGCCTGCACCGGAAGGCCTTCTTCCCGCAAGCATCTGTTCCATCAGTTTCATATCCACAGGCATTCCTGCCGGAAGCCCGTCCAGTACGCAGCCGATTGCTCTGCCGTGTGATTCGCCGAACAGCGTCATCGTCAGCTGGCTGCCGATCGTATTTTTCATAAATGCCTCCCGATAATTGCTATAATTCTAATATGCACGCATTTAACGTTCAACCGCAAAAAACGATTGTCCGCCTGATTGGCTGGCTGATCGTGCCGGCAATGATTCTCATACCCCTCATTCTGTACGGAAAAGACAGGAATGTCACCGGTCTTCTGGAATATACATGGGCATGGATCATTTCCTTTTTCCTGATGTTCTGGTTTCTGTTTCTGCTTTCCAGAAATATAGACAGACTGAAGCACGGGAGAGTGAAACTGGTTCTTCTGTTTCTGATGATCACAGCTTCCCTGTGCGTTCCCTATACCGTCAAAGAGAGCACTGTGTCATCGCTGCATCTTCTGCTTTCCTACGGATCGCTGGTATTGATGAATCTGATTCTCTTTGAAAAGTACTGGCTGTATGAGAAATACCGGAATATCTATCTTGTTGTTTCACTGCTGTGCGTTCTGCACTCATGCATGTCACTGCAGGTAACGATGTTCTCGGAAGCCGTCTACGCCTGCATGCTGGATATCCTGCTTACGAAAAAAGAAACGGAATGAACCGTTTCTTTTTAGTCAGACTATAATATCAGCTCAGATCTCGAAATACTTTCTGCGGTCTTCGCTCAGATTGTCGCAGTAGTAACGGACTGTCAGAGCAGCGGAAACCTTGTTTTCCTCAGCCGGCTCTGTGATGTAGTGGTCGCCTTCGAGCATGCAGTTCAGAATTGCCTGGCATGCTGTTGCGAGGTTGTCTACACCTGCCTCAACTTCTGTCAGAAGATCGCCTGCGTTGATCTCGATATAGAGCCAGTCCATACCGTGAGCTTCGCCCTTCTTCCAGTTGATGACATCTTCGTAGTCCTTGACTGTCTTCTTTGCGACTTCAGGTTCTGCCTTCTTAACGGAAGCCTTCTTTGCCGCAGGCTTCTTGGCAGCAGCCTTCTTAGCAGGAGCTTTCTTCTCAGCTGTCTTCTTCTCTGCTGTTTTCTTTTCAGCTGTCTTCTTCTCGGCTGTCTTCTTTTCTGCAGCCTTCTTTGCAGGAGCCTTCTTGACTGTCTCCTTCTTTTCTTCAACAGCTTCTGTCTTTACTGCCTTCTTGACAGCTTTTTTCGCAGCCGGCTTTTTCTCTTCGACTGCTGCTGTAGCTTCTTTCTTCTTTGCTGGCATAATCAATACCTCCCTCTTGGTTTACAATTTGCCATGATTATTATAGCACCAAATACAAATACAGTACATTTTTTTGGTTTTTGCCTGCTGAACCATGCTAATATTAAAAGACAAAGAGAGAAATTCACATGATCATTGACAGTGAAGGAATGAAAAAAACAGAGGAATCCTCGGGTATTCCTGTATACGATCTGATGTGTGCCGCAGGCAGAGCCTGTGCCGCGCAGATCGAAAAAGACACTGCTGAAACAGACCATGTTTTAATCATCGCCGGGAAAGGCAACAACGGCGGTGACGGCTACGTCATCGCGAAAGAACTGAAGCGCACGGTCAGACTGTACGCTCCTTTCGGATCACCGAAAACACAGGAAGCTTTAAAAGCAAAGAAAGAAATGCCGTCCGGCATTCTTGTACGGAAAAAAGATATTGATACGGTATTGGAAGATGCTGATGTGATCATTGACTGCGTCTTCGGTTTTTCCTATCACGGTGATCTCACGGATGAGATCCGCAGTCTGTTCCGCAGGATCAACAGAATGCGCACACGGGTGATTTCCATTGATATCAACAGCGGCTGTGAAGCCGATACCGGACACTGCGACAAGGATGCTTTACACAGTGATCTGACATATGCCCTGGAGATGTTCAAGCCCTTCCATATGCTCAGAAGAGAACACCGCATGTTCCGTAAAGCAATTGTTGTTCCGCTGGGTCTTCCCCATCCGGAAACAACTGACTGGATGGAAATGGATGAGGAAACCTTCTTTGCCGGACTTGCGAAGAAGAGCGAGAATGCATACAAAGGCGCGGATGGAAAGATCCTGATTGCCGGCGGCGGCTACGGCATGGCCGGCGCAGTGATGCTGAATATTTTAGG
>ONSK01000176.1 GCA_900320455.1 uncultured Erysipelotrichaceae bacterium
GAGATAGAACGGTACGCCGATCCTGAAAAGTGACTGCGTCAGGAGCTTGTAAGCACGTATGTTCACGTCTTCAAACAGATGCACATGCACGCCGATGATGCATAATGAAAAGATGAATTTCAGAACGTCAATTGTATGGTTTCTTCTGGCCATGGTTCCATCGTAGTGGAAAACAGAAAAAAGAGCACATGAAGTGCTCTCAGCTGAATGTGACAAATTCTTCGGCAGGCTGATGATATCTGGCAATCCTGTTGGCATACAGGACCAGTGTCTTGGCACCGTTTTCAATCGGAACAGTCTTCAGATGGCCCTGGACCTCGATCCATTCGCCGAGCTTGAGCTGTTCTGCCTTGATGCCGGTAACTGTGATGCCGCAGAGGCTTGTATCCTGTGCGCAGCATACCATGGCGCGTCTGCCCATGATGATCGTCTGATGAAGTCCCTTGACTCTTTCGGCGTAGTAGCCGCGCATGATGACTTCCTTGCCGTCATACTTGTCGGGATTTTCCAGGGCATCCATGTACCAGAGACCGTAGTCCTCATCCTTGATGTCGATGATCGGATCATCGAGATTGAAGGGGAGGAAGCCGCCCTTCAGCTGGACCTGTTCACCGAAGTTTCCTTCGTAATAGATCTGTGCCTGGCGGTTGATCGCTTTGATGTTGCCTCTGAGCATGGAGCCGGACATTTCCGGCGTGCATCTGTTGACGATGATCGTATCGCTGTAGCGCAGCTGTTCAAACAGCAGGGAACGCATCGCGTTCATATACAGTTCAAACGTTGTCGCGTCGACCGTTGTCAGAATCTGTACCAGAGGCCAGAATTCCGGCATGCCCGATAACAGTGTTTCAGAAACGGATTCTGTTCCGTTGTATTCAATGAAGACCTGGGAAGGATGATAAATCGTATCCAGTTCCCGCATCTTCTCCGTTGTCAGCTGGGTGGAAGCGTCGAGGAATTCAATGAATGTGTTGTGCTCATCCAGGAACTTCTCGTCGTAGCTGACTTCTCCCTGTTCAAGACAGATGATCAGGGTTCTGTCTGTTCCTTCCATGAAGGAAGGATCATTCAGCGTATCCTTGATCAGAGTCGTCTTTCCGCTGTCCAGGAAGCCGGTAAACAGATAGACCGGCGCAGCCATTTATCTCACCCGGAACAGAGTCTTGATCTGTTCGATGTCAACCTTTTCACCGATGACAGTGATCAGTCCGGTATAGGCAGCTCTGCCGGCACGGATGTCAATGTCACCCGGAACATAGTCGAAGAACAGCCAGCTTCCGTCTTCTGTCGGAACGATACCCTTGGCACGGACGATGTTCTCGCCAAGTCCTGCCAGCGCATTGCGGATCTCTTCTTCGGAATATTTGTTAATTGTTTCGATACCGATGGAATCGAATACCTCATCCGCATCATGTTCACCTTCATGGTGGTGATGGTGATGATGGTGGTGATGATGGCTCTCAGAACCGATATGAATCTTGTCATGTGCTTCATCATCATCGTCGTCATCATGATCGTGATGATGGTGATGGCATTCACATTCCGGATCATCGCATTCCTCATCATCATGGTGATGGTGGTGATGATGTTCGTGTTCATCCTCGTCATCATCATCGTGGTGGTGATGGCATTCGCACTCCGGATCATCGCATTCCTCACCGTCATGGTGATGGTGGTGCTCGTGCTCGTCCTCATCATCGTCATCGTCTTCCAGTTCGCCGAGATCTTCCGGGAAACCGCTGGAGGAGCCTTCCATCGCTTCCATGATGGCCTTGCCGTTCAGTTCATCCCATGGTGTTGTGATGACTCTTGCATTGTCATTCAGTTCATGGATGATATCCAGATCCTTCTGCAGTGTATCGGCGTCAGTCATCTGGGAACGTGAGAGAATCACGCAGGATGCTGTCGCGATCTGATCATCGAAGAACTCCTTGAAGTTCTTGTGGTAGATCTGACATCTCTTGGCATCCACAACGGTGCTGTAGCTGTTGAGCTCCATGCCTTCCACACTGCGGATGATCTTCAGGATGTCGGAGAGTTTGCCGACACCTGACGGTTCGATGATGATGTGGTCGGGATTGAATTCATCCACGACTTTCTTCAGCGCTTCCTGGAAGTCGCCTTTCAGTGTGCAGCAGATGCATCCGCTGTTGATCTCTGAGATCTCAATGCCGGCTTCCTGCAGGAATCCGCCGTCGATGCCGATCTCTCCGAATTCATTTTCTACAAGGACAACTTTCTGTCCGGCAAATACGTCTTTGATCAGTTTCTGGATCAGGGTTGTTTTTCCTGCTCCGAGAAAACCGGAAATCACATTTACTTTTGTCATATATGTACCTCCCTGTTTTTTGCCTTCCTATTATAACGCAGTCAGTCAATCATGTAAGTCAAATGCATCATATTGCATGGATATGCTAGAATCGTTCTATGAAAATACTGATCACAAACGATGACGGCATTCATGCCGAAGGACTCAGGGTACTGGCGGATACCCTGAAAGATGAATATGAAGTATATATCGCAGCACCCGCTTCCCAGTGCTCCGCCTTCAGCCATTCCGTGACCTACTTCCGCAAGAGAAACAAGGCACAGAAGGCCATGATCGAAGGGGTAAAGGAAGCCTGGGCAATTGAGGGCACACCGGCTGACTGCGTGTTCTACGCGGTGTGCGGACTGTTTGACGTTTCATTTGACGCGGTGATTTCCGGCATCAATGACGGCAGGAATATGGCCACGGATATCATTTACTCCGGTACCGTCGGCGCGGCCGGGGAAGGCATGCTGTGCGGGATTCCCTCCATCGCTGTCTCTCTCTGCGGCAAAAGCAGAACGCACTACGAAACTGCAGCTGAAGCGGTGAAGACCATCCTGCCGCATTTCCTGGCTGACAGCGGAAACCGCTCGTACATTCTCAATATCAATGTGCCGGATCTTCCAAAAGAAGAGATCAAAGGTTTCAAGGCAGCGGTCATGGATCTGCCGGAGGATTACAAGCGTCCGATCACGATCGAGCGTCTCAATGATGACACATGCACGCTGTCAATGGATCTGAATCTTGAACACAAAAAGCGTGAGATCAGCGTTCCGGATGGCGATGTCAGCGCTGTCAGGGACGGATATATTGCCGTTACGCCTCTCATGTATGATATGGTGAGGTACGGCGTCATGAACAGACTGAAGAAAATAGAAGAGATCCCGTTCTGATGAACAGGATCTCTGTTTTTGTTTACTGACCGAACAGATGTCCGAAGAAGTCTGTCTGGTTATACATCTCGCAGAAGGTGATCTTGTTTCTGACAAGCGCCTTGATGGAATCGACGTATCCTTCCGGTACCGTGACATGTTCATTGGCTGTGAATTTGCCGTTGACGTAGGTTCCGAGGTCTGTCTTCCAGTCATAGTTCATATTGAAGACAAGCGGCTGCTGATCAGAGAACACGTCACGTCCGATGAACAGGCGGGAATCATATTCCGTTCCGAACAGATTGGACAGTGTCGGCAGGATATCGATCGAGGATACCGGCGTATCCACAACGATCGGTTCTTCATCTTCAAGACAGCCGGACCACATGATCAGCGCGTTGTGATCACGTTCCAGCAGGTTGGAAACCTGGAAACCGTAGAGCTCGGACAGATTCTGCAGGTTGCCTCCCTGATCATCCAGACCGTACGGGAAGTGATCGGCAGACATGACGATGACCGTATCGTTTGCGATTCCCTTTTCCTCAAGAGAAGTAATCAGGTATGTCATCGCGTCTTCCAGTTCCAGGTTGCATGCGATATAGCCCTTTACGATATCGGAATAGGGAAGGTCAGCGACTCTGTCCCAGTTCTTCTTTGTCATGGCGTTGGAACCGCGGGAATAGCCGTTGTGGCCGCTGACGGTCATGTAGTAGACATTGAACGGAATACTGTCGGCGTACATCGGGAATGTCGCCTGCAGCATTTCCAGGTCGCTTTCCGGCCATGTTTTTTTAATATACTTTTCCATGCCGTTTCCATAGGCCATGAAGCCGTTGGAATAGCCGAGGCATTTGTGCGTCTTGTGACGGGAATAGAATGTATAGCTGTTGTTGTGGAATGCCCAGCCGTTGTATCCGAGACGGTTGAGCTGGGATCCCATGGTCATGTAGTTGTTCTTGCCGGCCATGTTTTTGAAAGAATTACCGCCGGCTGTCGGCATGGCGCCGAAGACAACCTCATATTCACCGCCGGTTGTGCCCGCGCTTGCCGGCTGGTAGTAGTCGGTAAAGTGCATGCCCTTTGTGAGCAGTCTGTACAATGTCGGTGTCAGAACCGGATCAATGACTTCGAGAGTGAAAGCCTCGCATGTCATCAGGATCAGATTCTTTCCCTTGAACATGCCGGTATATTCATTCTGAGAAGACGGTGTCTGGGAAGCGCAGTAGTTGTCAAGCTTGGCAAGCTTTCCGCCGGCTGCGGCCTTGGCGTTGAAGTCGATGTTCATCACATTCTTCGGATAGACGATCTCCGGTGTCGGCGTCGGCTCCGGCGGTGTTTCAGGCTCTTCTGTTTCGGAAGGCTCAAAGTCAGCACTTTCCGACGGCAGCGCGTGTTTCAGCGTATCGAGACGCATCGCTGTCATCAGTCCGAAATTCGTGATGGCATTCTGATAGTTGTATTCCGTTGTATAGATCGGCGCATAGTTCGCGTTCTGACGAATGCCGAGAATCGTGCAGGCCAGCGATACCGCTGTGACGACCGCGATGACCGCCTTCTGGGAAATCTTTGACTTCTGGTTTTGATCAAAGACAGAGATATATGCGGCGTAGGCCAGCGGCGGCAGCGTATACAGCAGGATGGCGGCAATTCCCTGGAAGCTCAGAATCATCTGCCAGACATTGCCCTGGAACTGACCGAGCGCATCGGCAGCGCCGACGACCATCGTGACCAGATCATAGAACACCTTGAACTGTCTGTAGACGAAGTAATTGACCAGAAACAGCACCGATGTGATGATCACAAGAATCAGACGGACTGCCTTTCCCGCTTTCGGCGGAAGCAGCGATGTCAGGAATGCGGCCAGCGCTCCGTACCCGAGTGAGAAGAACCCGGCAAATACGATCCAGGGCATCCATTCGCCGCCGGTGGTCAGAAACCGCAGGACGATCTCGTCATATACAAGCATGCAGGTGAAGATCAGTGCATGCATACATACTGGATATTTTCTGAACAGGTTTGTCATAGTTTACCCCTCAACGATATATTATGGTTTGAATGCACAAAAATAACAACACAAATCTTCATTCGGAAAAACTTCATCCGGACAATATGGTAAAATAAGAACAGGTGTATTTATGAGTAACTATGTTGTCATTGATATCGGCGGAACAGCCGTAAAATATGCTTTTATGGATGAAGAATCCGGAATTCTCGCCAAAGGTTCCGTTCCTTCACCGGCAAGAACAGGCACCAGGGAGGAATTCCTGGCACTGATCGATGAGATCCAGAAGCCATGGGAGAACCAGTATGCGGGCATCGCGGTATCCGCTCCCGGCATCATTGATTCCAGAAAAGGCATCATCCATGTCATCGGCGCGTTCCCGTGCCTGCGTGAATGCCCTCTGAAGGACATCCTGCAGGAAAGATACCATGTTCCGGCATCGGTTGAAAATGACGGCAAATGCGCAGCCTTGGCAGAGGTTTGGAAAGGAGCCCTTGCCGGAAAGAAGGACGGTGCCGTGTTCCTGATCGGAACAGCGATCGGCGGCGGTATTGTCCTGGATGGAAAACTGCGCAGAGGAGATCACTTCTTCGCCGGGGAATTCTCCGGAGCATGCACGGATATTTACCATCCGGCCGATCAAAAGAACTATCTCAGCGAGCTTGGCACCCGCTGCCTGATCAGGAAAACCGCGGAACGCTATGGCGAAGAGTCGGCCGGACTGGACGGAAAAGCCGTCTTTGAACGCATCAACGCGGGCGAAGAAAAGGCATGTGAAGCCTTAAAGGAGTATACTGACCTTGTGGCAATGGCTGTATTCAATATCAATATCCTGCTGGATCTGGAGCTTTTCTGCATCGGCGGAGGCATCTCGGAACAGCCGGAACTGATCAGATCACTGAAACAGAGCATACAGGATATCCCGCTGGTACATCCTGATATCCTTGCCGGAACAAAACTGCCTCTGCCGGAAGTCACGGCATGTGAAATGAGGGCAGACGCGAACCTTTCCGGCGCCCTGTATCATCTTCTTCATGAAAGTGCATAGGGAGGGAAGATATGTCAAAGAAAGCGAAATTCCGCAAAGGAAAAATCAGAAAGAATGTCAGTCCTGCTCAGACTGCGGCCGGACAGGTGAGTGAGAAAATGGAAGAACCGGCAGTCACGGAACCTGAGGAGATCATTTCCACGGAAGAACCTGTGACAGAGGAACCGGCAGCCGCAGTTGCGGAGGAACCGGAAACAGCCGTACAGGAAACGCCTGAGACAGCACCGGCATCAGCCGGAAAAGATCCGCTGGGCTTCCTGACAACGCTGTTTGACGACGACAGCAGCGAACAAGCTGAACCAGCTGAACAAGAACCGGAAGCGGAGGGGGAGACAATGTCCGAAACAATTGAAGAAACAAAAACAGTAACTGAAACAGCACCTGAGACAAGTGCACCGGCGGAAAAGCCGCACTGGATCCATGAGAAGATCACCGATGATTCTTATCTGGAGGGCTTCCGCTACGCAAGGGAGTGCCGCTGCTCAGAATGCGGATTCCTGGTTTCCTGGGAAAAACCGGTATGTCCCCGCTGCGGCGTAAAAATGGACTGAGCATAACAAAACAGCAGATGGCTCTGCTGTTTTTTCGTATCAGTGCTTTGTGACGGTTCCGATCCAGTCTTCTCTTCTTTCAAAGAGATCACTCTGCATAATCGGTGGAAAGAATGACAGTGTCAGATCCTTTTTCACTGACGGAACAGGTGCTGTTCTGTGATAGGATCCAGTTCTTGTATTCAGATGGTGTCATGGTTTTCATTTCTCCAGTATAAATTATTCCACATTCAGACGGATGATCCAGTCAGTCTTTTTGATCTTCCAGAGTCCCCATACCGTCTTGATGAAATAGTCAATTCTTAAAGAGAGATAGATCCAGAAGGGATTGGCGTGCAGCACAAGCGCTGTCACGAAGCCGGCAGGGATATTGACCAGCCAGCATGTAAGCAGGTCGATCCTGGTAAATGCCGCTGCCTGTCCGCCGCCTCTGAGAATACCCTTGCACAGGGTAAACTGCATGCCGAGGAAGAAGACGCAGATGCTTGCGGCATCCTTCAGGATGAAAGCTGTCTCCTTTGCCTGCGGGCTGACCTCGAAGAAGGAGGTGATGATGGGCGCGATCAATTGTGTCAGGATCGCTGCGCAGATGCCAATGAAGGCAGCGATGTGAATCAGATAATCGGCGAATTCCTTTGCCTTCTCTGTTTCACCGGCACCGATCTCATGGCCGATGATAACGCTGGAGCCCATCGCGATGCCGAACATGAACAGGGAGGAAATGGTCCAGATGTTGTGCACGATCGTATTCGCGGCGATGTAGTATTCACTGACACGGCCGGTGATCATGGCAGCTGCCGAGACGTTCAGATTGCCGGTGACCTCGGAAATGATGCCGGGCATGCCGAGCTTGATGAAGTCAGAACGCATCTCCCGGCTGATGCCGGCAAAGAGATCTTTGAAGCGGAAACCGAGATGCTGGTCGATAAAGAGATAGCCGGCCGCGATCAGGAATTCCAGAGCTCTTGCGATGACTGTTCCGACAGCGGCGCCGCTGACGCCCATGGCAGGGGCACCGAGATTGCCGAAGATGAACACCCAGTTGAAGAACACGTTCGCAAAGCATGCGAACAGGGAAGTAATCATGCCGAGACGGTTGACACCAGCGCTTCTGAGCAGGGTGACGATGATCTGGCTGAACGACTGAAACAGCAGGGTGACGGAAAGTATCTTCAGATACACGCCGCCGGTCTCAATGATGCCGGCGTTATTTGTATAGATGGAAGTGATCTGTGAGGGTAACAGGAAAGCAAGCAGGAAGAAGATGACGTTGATCACTGCCGCAAGCTTGAAACAGAAGGCGAACATGACTTTTACCTTGTCAGGACGCTTGTTTCCCCATGCCTGGGAACAGATGACAAGAGCGGCATTGGTAATGCCCATGAACACCGTCATATAAAGATAAGGAAACTGTGAACAGATATTCACCGAAGAAAGCGCGATATCGCCAAGCCTGCCGACCATGATCGTATCGATCAGATTTACCAGCATATTGATTACTGACTGCATTGCCAGAGGAAGCGCAATCGCTGCCAGTTTCATCAGAAAATGTCTGTCGCCGAATAATTTCTTCATGTGTTTCCCTCCGTCTGCGGAACAATGATACTCCCAAACAGACAGATTGAGAATCACTCTGCCCGAAAACAGACAAGCAGTAAACTGTCTGATGTCAAGAGTAGTATTAAGATTTTTTTAAGGATAAAATAAAAAACGATGGGAGCATCGGGAGGCATTATGGAAGACAGAAATGAAACGGAGTATCAGCGGCAGAATCAATCATCAGCTCCGCTCAGCGATGAAGAAATA
>ONSK01000095.1 GCA_900320455.1 uncultured Erysipelotrichaceae bacterium
CCGGAAGTCTTCTACCAGTTTGAAAAGGCAACCGGCCTGCAGATCGCGGAAGGCTTCGGCCAGACGGAAACAACCCTGAGCATTGCCAATCTGACAGGCACACCGCTGCGTCCGGGATCCATGGGCAAGCCTGTTCCGGGTTATGGCGTCGATATCGTTGACAGCGAAGGCAATCCTGTTGAAGACGGTGTCAGCGGCGAAATCGTCATTCATACCAACACAAAGAAAAAGAGATGCGGTCTCTTCACCGGCTACTATGAGGATCCGGAACGCACAAGAGCCGTATGGCATGACGGTCTCTATCATACAGGCGACGTCGCATGGCGTGATGAAGACGGCTATTACTGGTATGTCGGACGTGCTGATGATGTCATCAAGTCATCCGGCTACCGTATCGGACCCTTCGAAATCGAAAACGTCATTATGGAACTTCCCTATGTTCTTGAATGCGGTGTCTCCGCTGCCCCGGATGAAGTCCGCGGACAGGTCGTCAAGGCCAGCATTGTCCTGGTGGATGGCGTCGAGGGTACCGATGCACTGAAGAAAGAAATCCAGAACTACGTCAAGACGCACACTGCGCCGTATAAATATCCCCGTATCGTTGTCTTCCGCAAGGAACTGCCCAAGACGATCAGCGGCAAGATCATCCGGAGCGAACTGTGATGGATGTAAAAAGACTGACGCTGTTTGCCGGCCATTACGGCTCCGGCAAAACGAATATCGCTCTCAATTACGCTCTGTATCTGAAGAGCCTCGGATATCCGGTGACAATGGCAGACCTGGATATCGTCAATCCCTACTTCCGCATGAAGGATTCCGAAGCGCTGCTGAACAGCGCCGGCATTCGTCTGATCTGTTCCCCCTACGCCAACTCCAACGTTGACTTCCCGGCAATGCCGAAGGAAATCTACGGGCTTGTCGCAGATACGGAACAGTATGGCGTCATGGACATCGGCGGCGATGACAGAGGAGCTCTCGCCCTTGGCAGATACGTGCCTGACATCCTGGCAGAAGACAATTACAGCTTCCTGCTGGTTGCCAATAAGGCAAGACCTCTGACAAGAACTGCGCAGGATACCATCGATGTCATGCATGAAATCGAGGAAACATGCGGCATGCGCTTCACCGGTCTCATCAACAACACAAACCTTGGTCTTGAAACCACAGCTGAAGACGTTCTGGACAGTGCGGATTACATCGAACAGATTGCTTCGATGACCTCCCTTCCCGTCGTAATGACATGCGCCAGAAGAGAACTGGCGGAAAGCCTGGAAGGCAGAGTAAAAAACCTCTTTCCGATTGATCTTCAGAAGTTATACTATATGTTAAATACGGAGGTGCCTAATGGGAAAAGTGACATTTAAAGAAGAACTGTGCAAGGGATGCGGCCTTTGCGTCAGCGCATGTCCGAAGAAGATTCTCGCGCTGTCAAAGACCCGCCTGAACCAGAAAGGCCATACACCTGTTGAGTGTATCAAGCCTGAAGAATGCATCGGCTGCGCGTGCTGCGCAATGATGTGCCCCGACTGTGTCATTACCGTTGAAAGATAAGAGAGGACAGCTATGTCAGAAAAAGTATTGATGAAAGGCAATGAAGCCATTGCCGAAGCAGCCATTCTTGCCGGATGCCGTCACTATTTCGGCTATCCGATCACTCCGCAGACGGAGCTGACAGCATATATGGCAAAGAAACTGCCGAAGATCGGCGGTACATTCCTGCAGGCGGAAAGTGAAATCGCAGCCATCAACATGGTCTACGGCGTTTCCTCCACAGGAAAAAGAGTCATGACTTCCTCCTCCAGCCCGGGTATTTCCCTGAAGGCTGAAGGAATCTCCTACCTTGCCGGTGCAGATCTGCCGGCGCTGATCGTCAACGTACAGAGAGGCGGACCTGGTCTCGGCGGCATCCAGCCTTCCCAGTCCGACTACTTCCTGGCCACAAGAGGTCCCGGTCACGGTGACTTCCACGTCATTGTCGTCGCACCTTCCTCCGTACAGGAGATGGCAGACCTGACAAGACTGGCATTTGATCTGGCAGACAAGTACAGAATGCCGGCAATGCTGCTGGCAGACGGAACGATGGGACAGATGATGGAACCCGTCGTACTGCCTGAAGCGGAAGAGCTGAACGTAGACAAGCCGTGGGCTGTTACAGGCACGGAAATGAAGCGTGAGCACAACATCGTCAATTCCCTGTATCTGCAGCCGCAGGTGCTGGAAGACAAGAACCTTGAGCGTTTCGAACGCTACAAGCTGATTGAAGAGAACGAACCGAGATGGGAATCCTTCATGATGGAAGACGCTGACTTCTGCATCGTCTCCTGCGGCATTACTGCCCGTGTTTCCAGAAACGCGATCCTGGCAGCCCGCAAGGAAGGCATCAAGGTCGGTATGATCCGTCCGCTGACACTGTGGCCGTTCCCGAAGAAGCCGCTTCTTGAAGCTGCGGACAAGGTGAAGTCCTTCATTACAGTAGAACTCAACATGGGCCAGATGACACAGGATGTCGAACTCGCCATCCGCTGCAAGAAGCCCGTTACGCTTGTGAAGCGTGTCGGCGGCATGATTCCTTCCATGGATGAAGTGCTCGACGCGATCCGCAAGGAAAATGAAAAAGGAGGAAGTGCAGAATGATCGTATTTGAGAAACCGAAGTCACTGACAGATGCAGTGCTGCACTACTGCCCGGGATGCACTCACGGCATCGTCCACCGTCTTGTCGCCGAAGCAATCGATGAGCTCGGCATCGAAGGAAAGACCATCGGTGTTGCTCCTGTCGGCTGCTCCGTTATGGCATATGACTATTTCGCATGCGATATGGTCGAAGCTGCGCACGGCCGTGCTCCGGCTGTCGCAACCGGCATCAAGCGTTCCCTGCCGCAGAACATCGTCTTCGCATATCAGGGAGACGGCGACCTGGCTTCCATCGGTCTCTGTGAGACTGTTTCCACCGCTGCCCGCGGCGAGAATATCACTGTCATCTTCATCAACAACGCGATCTACGGCATGACCGGCGGCCAGATGGCACCGACTTCCCTGCCTGGCCAGATCACGCAGACATCCCCGTACGGAAGAGATCCGAAGACACAGGGATATCCGATCAATATCTGCGAGCTGCTCGCGACACTGGAAGCACCGGCATATCTGGAAAGAGTTACGGTAAACAACGTTGCCAACGTCAGAAATGCCAAGAAGGCAATCAAAAAAGCCTTCCAGAACCAGGTTGAAGGAAAAGGCTTCTCTCTGATCGAAGTGCTCTCCGCCTGCCCGACAAACTGGGGCTTAACACCGCAGAAGGCACTGGAATGGATCGATGAAAAGATGATTCCGCAGTATCCGCTCGGTGTATTCCGTGACAAGGAGGCTGAATAATGGCTGACTTTGAAATCATCATCGCCGGTTTCGGCGGACAGGGCATCCTGTTCACCGGCAAGACACTTGCCTATGCAGGTCTTGTGGAAAACAGAGAGCTCAGCTGGCTGCCTTCCTACGGTCCGGAAATGCGCGGCGGCACTGCCAACTGCAATGTCATCCTGGCAGATTCCCCAATCGGTTCTCCGATCGTTGAACGTCCGAATGTTCTGATGGTCATGAACACACCTTCCCTGGACAAGTACGAAAGCACCGTGCAGCCCGGCGGAAAGATCTTCGTTGACTCCACTCTCGTTTCCAGAAAAGTGGAAAGAGATGACGTTGAAGTCTATTATATTCCGGCGACACAGACAGCTGCCGATGAAGGACTGGCTGGTCTTGCCAACATGATCCTGCTTGGCGCAATGCTGGAAAAGACAGACTGCATCAAGGAAGAAAACACTGCCGCAGCACTTCACAAAGTGATTCCGGCAAGAAAAGCAACCCTCTTCGATGCCAACATGAAGGCAATTGAACTGGGAAGAAATCTTGTAAAGTAATGCATGAAAGCCGCCTGCACGCAGACGGCTTTTCATTATTACTTCGAATATTGTTTTCTGACGGCATCTGCGATGTCTTCAGCAGTCA
>ONSK01000093.1 GCA_900320455.1 uncultured Erysipelotrichaceae bacterium
CCTCTGCGTTCATGCCGAAAGGTATGGATTGTAAGAATTCGTCTGTGAAGCAGGAAGCAAGCGACTTCAGTCGTTTGTAGTTCACAAAGAAACATGATCCAAGACCGTTCTACGAGGATCTGATGAAAACCATTGAGAGTCTGAAATGACAAAAAGGCAGAAGATCACTATAATTCTTCTGCCTTTTCTGTATAATAGACATGTTAAACAGGTGGACAAATGAAAAAGAAAAAGATCAGAGAATATCTGGCGGCTGCCGCCGTGCTCCTGCTGTGTCTGTGCATGGTGCTCGGTTTTCTGCCGCGGCCGTAAGGAGAAAACATGAACGAGTGGGAAAAAGGACAGAAGGGCTATCTGTATAATGCCAACTATGATCCGCAGATTCTGGAAAACAGAATGAAGTGCGATGAGCTGTGCTATGAATACAATCATCTGAGACCTTCTGAGTATGAAAAGCGGAAAGAGCTTCTGCATAAAATCCTGGGAGAAATCAAAGGCGATATCGTCATCACCCAGCCGTTCTGGTGCGATTACGGAACAAACATCTCGGTAGGAAAAAACTTCTATACCAATCACAACGTCACGATTCTTGACGGTGCTCCGGTGAAATTCGGAGACAATGTATTCATTGCCCCGAACTGCACATTCTCAACAGCCGGCCATCCGCTGGACGCTGCGCAGAGGAACGAAGGACTGGAAATCGCCCTGCCGATCACTGTCGGAGATGACGTGTGGATCGGCGCAAACGTCACGGTTCTGCCGGGAGTCACCATCGGAAACGGATGCGTGATCGGCGCGGGAAGCGTAGTAAACAAAGATATCCCGGACGGTGTGATTGCGGCAGGCGTTCCCTGCCGTGTGATCCGGAAGATCACCGAAGAAGACAAACACAAATATCCTATATTTGAGGAGACAGGAGAATCAGAATGAGAGCGGATTATCATCTTCACAGTGAATTCAGCGACGATTCCAGAGAACGGATGGAAAACCAGATCAGAAGGGCGATTGAACTCGGACTGGATGAAATGTGCTTCACCGATCATGTGGACTACGGCATCAAGAAAGACTGGAGCGAAGGAAATATCGAGTGGCGCGGCGGGGATGCGATGAGCAGCGGCACCGATGAGATGGATCCTCTCGCCAACGTCAACTATCCGGAATACTTTGCGAAAATCGACCGCATGAGAGAAACATTCAAAGGAAGAATTGTGATCCGCAAAGGTCTGGAATTCGGTATTCAGACAATCACCGTTCCGCAGTATCAGAAGCTGTATGAGACATGGAAGGACCAGCTCGACTTCGTGCTTCTCTCCATGCATCAGGTAAACAACCTGGAATTCTGGACGCAGGACTTCCAGAGAGGAAAAACACAGCAGGAATACAATGAGGAATACTACCGTGAGATCTATGAAGTGATGAAGATCTTCAAGGACTATTCCGTTCTTGCCCATCTGGATCTGATCGTCCGCTATGACAAGGAAGGCGTCTATCCGTTTGAAAAGGTAAAGGATATGATTGCCGAGATCCTGAAGCTTGCGATTGAAGACGGAAAAGGCATTGAACTGAATACTTCCAGCTGGAAGTACGGACTGAAGGATACACAGCCTTCCAGGGCAATCCTGAAACTGTACAAAGATCTCGGCGGAAAGATCATCACCGCCGGCTCCGATGCCCACGTCACAAAACAGCTGGCAGATCATCTGGATGAAGGATACCGGATCCTGAAGGAAGAGATCGGTTTCACGGAAATCTGCACGTTCGATCACATGAACCCTGTCTTCCACAGCTTATAAATCAATACAGAAAATGCATCAGCCTAATTGTGACTGATGCGTTTTTATCTATAAGAAGTTTTTCGTGAGAAATCAGATTCTGTCGACCTTGATCAGGTTGGTGTTGCCGGACTGGCCGGTGACACCTGCGCCTGTGATGACAACCTTGTCTCCTTCTTTCAGGTTGAAGGTATCGACGGAAATCTTTCTTGCCATATAGAACAGAACGTCAGTGGAAGGAACGACTTCGCACATCATCGGCGTGACTGCCCAGGAGAGAGCGAGGGAACGCCATGTCTTTTCATTTGTCGTGATACCGATGATATCGACAGGGGAACGGAATCTGGATACCATCTTGGCAATTCTGCCGGACATTGTGCAGGCAGCGATTGCCTTGGCGCCGACATCCATGGCCATTGTGCAAGTCGCATGGGAAATGGCGTCCATGTCATTGTGAATCGTGAAGTCATTCTGGTAGAACTGTTTCTTGTAGTCGATGGAGTTCTCTGCCGCTTCAGCGATCTTTGCCATGGCTTTGACTGCGAGAACCGGATATGCGCCGGCTGCTGTTTCACCCGATAACATGACTGCGCTTGTTCCGTCATAGACGGCGTTGGCAACGTCAGATGTCTCAGCTCTTGTCGGTCTCGGATTGTGGATCATGGATTCCAGCATCTCTGTAGCGGTGATGACGCGCTTGCCGATCATGCGGCATCTGGAAATCAGATCTTTCTGCATCGCCGGCAGTCTTTCGAAAGGAACTTCAACACCCATGTCACCGCGGGCAACCATGATGCCGTCGCATTCCTCGCAGATTTCATCAATGTTGTCATAGCCGGACTGGTTTTCAATCTTGGCAATGAGTTCAACCGTATCATCCTTGCCGAGTGATTTCAGCAGTTCATGAACATCAACCAGATCCTGCTTGACGGAAACGAATGAGCAGGCAATGAAGTCTACATCATTGGCGACGCCGAAGGCAATATCAGACTTGTCCTGTTCGGAAAGGTATACCTGCTGCATATGCTTGCCGGGGAAGCTCATGGATTTTCTGTTGGAGAGCTCGCCGCCTGCCAGCACCTTTGTCTCGATCTTTACACCGTCAGTGGAAAGCACTTCGAATTCAAGAAGGGCATTGTTTAACAGGATCCTGTCACCTTTTTCCAGTTCATTCGCAAGGTTTGCATAGCTGACGGAGACGATATTCTCATCACCTTCGATCTGCTCTGTGGTGAATGTGAATGTGCTGCCTTCCTCAAGCATGATCTTGTCGTTCTTGAATGTTCCGATACGGAATTCCGGACCTTTTGTATCCAGCATGATGGCGATCGGAAGACCAAGCTCGGATCTGACTTTCTTGATGCGTCTGATTCTTTCAAGATGCTCTTCGTGTGTTCCATGAGAAAAATTCAGTCTGGCAACGTTCATGCCGGCCAGACACAGCTCCTTGAGGACTTCTTCGGATTCACTCGCAGGGCCGATGGTACAAACGATTTTAGTCTTTCGCATGATATTTCTCCTTGTATTGTTATCTGCACTGTCATTATAGGACATTTCTTTCTGACATGTGGATTATCTTTGGGAAATTCTGATGAAAGCAGGATGAATCTGTTTCTGATCACATGGAATCAAATCTGCATTAAAACAACAAATGAAGCATTTTATAATTCAAATTGAGAGAACAGAGAGGATACAGAGTATGTCCAGAGCAGGGGTATTGTTTTTCCGCCATGTGTTTGAATCAGGCGACAGAAAGAAGATTGCGAAACAGCCGTCGGATGTTTCGGATCTTCATATCATACGTGATATTCCGTATTTGAACGATAATGAGCAGGGACATCTGCTGGATATTTACAGTCTTAAGGATGCACCGGATGATGCGCCGGTGATGATCAATATTCACGGCGGCGGACTGCCGGCATCTTTGATATGGTGATTGACGCGGAAACTGCCGTGCGTGATTCTGATGAAGAAGGCATGTTCTTCCAGAAAGTCCTGCATCAGGGAGACCATCTCCATCCTAATACAGAAGGCGGCAGGGTCATAGCAGAGGCATATGATCTGGAAGAACTGACAGGGGAACAGATCCTGTAATCCTTGAAGAAAAGTCTCATGATGAGATTCCCAAATGCGTAAAGGCATGCGGAAATCCTCAGTCTTCTCTTTGCGCCTGCACAGCTGTTATGGCAGTTCAGATCATCATAGTTTCTTTTGGGGCTGTAACGAGTAAGAAGATTTTCTGAAAAATCTGTTCTTACCAGAGGTTATAGCCTCTTTTTTCGTTCCAATAAATAAAAATA
>ONSK01000090.1 GCA_900320455.1 uncultured Erysipelotrichaceae bacterium
CAGGATGTTTCCGGACCAGTTCTGCACGCTGGAGTAGCGGCATTTGGCGCCTTCGCCGACAAATACCTCAACGACCGCGGCATGCATAGAATCCTTGGAATACTGCGGGGCTGTGCATCCTTCAACATAGGAACACTCAGCGTAGTCATCGACGATGATGATCGAGCGCTCAAACTGTCCCATCGCCTCTGAATTGATGCGGAAATAGGACTGCAGCGGCTTGTCGAGCTTCACTCCCTTCGGAACATAGATGAAGCTTCCGCCGGACCATACGGCGCTGTTCAGGGCTGCCAGCTTGTTGTCGGAAGCTGGAACGATCGTCGCGAAGTACTTCCTGAACAGATCCGGATATTCCTTGAGGGCACTGTCAATATCCAGGAAGATGACTCCCTTGGACTGCACTTCCTCAAGCATGTTATGGTAGACAGCCTCAGATTCATACTGGGTCGTGACACCGGCAAGATACTTGCGCTCCGCTTCCGGAATACCGAGCTTTTCGAATGTCTTCTTGACTTCTTCCGGGACATCATCCCAGCTCTTTTCCGCGTCCTGTGATACCTTGCGGTAATATGTGAAATCCTGGAAGTCGATCTCGGAAAGATCCGGTCCCCATTTTGGCATCGGCATCGATTCAAACTGATGGAATGACTTCACACGGAATTCTGTCATCCATTCCGGTTCATTCTTATAGGCGGAAATCTGTCTGACGATTTCTTCTGTCAGACCTTTTCCCGTATCAATGATGGATTCCACGTCATCATGAAATCCGTATTTGTAATCATCCTGTGAATAGATCGATTCATTTTCAAGGTTCTTTTCGCTCATTCCCTGCCCTCGCTTTCATCGATCATCTGTTTCATTGCCTTCCAGCCGATCGTCGCGCATTTCACACGGTTTGCCTGCTTGTATACATTCTTCATCGCAACAGCTTCTTCCAGAACGTCGGGATCATACTCCTTGGCATCGATCATATTGAAATAGTTGTTGATGATCATCTCTGCCTCTTCCACGCTCTTTCCCTTGAGAAGGTCTGTCATCATGGATGTGGAGGCAGTTGAAATCGTGCACGCGACACCGTCAAAGCGGATATCATCGATCTTTCCGTCACTGATCTTAGACTGCACGGTGATATCGTCAATGCAGGAGTCGCTTGCCATGTGGACGCTTGCATACGTTGTGTCATCCGTCAGTTTGTGATTGTGCGGATACTGATAATGATCCATGATCAGCTCACGGAGGATCTCGGGATCATTCAGCATTCCTTTCGTCAGGTCACTCATACTGGTTCTCCTTTATTCAGAAGAAGATACTGACAGCGTTCTCCAGTGAGATGCCGGCTGCGGCTTCAATGAATCTGTCTGCTTCTTCTTTTGTGTTGTAAAAATACAGTGATGCGCGGATCGTCTGATCCGTTCCGATCACTTCGTGCAGAATCTTCGCGCAGTGGTTGCCGCTGCGGACACAGATCTTTCTGCTTCCGAGGTATCCTGCCGCATCCTGGGCAAACACGCCTTTGCCGTTGAATGTCAGCGGCCCGCTGTGGTTGTCCGGATTGTAGAATTCGATGTTGTCCAGCTTCTTCAGCTTTTCGGCTGTATACGTTCTGAGCTCTGTCTCATATGCCAGAATGTTGTCCAGTCCGATTTCCATCAGATATTCGGCAGCCGCGCCGAGTCCGATCACGCCTTCGATATTCGGTGTTCCCGCTTCAAAGCGCAGCGGCGCATCCTTGAGAATCACACTGCCGTCAGAGGAATATCTCGCGTTCATGCCGCCGCCCAGGAACGAAGGCGCCATGTCTGCCAGCAGCTTCTTCTTTCCGTACAGCACGCCGACACCATCCGGTCCGCACATCTTGTGGCTGGAGAAACCGAGGAAGTCGATATCAAGCTCTCTGACGTTGACGGGTCTGTGCGGGACGGCCTGGGCACCGTCAATGACCGCAAGCGCGCCGTTTGCGTGGGCGATCTCACAGATTTCCTTCACCGGCTGCAATGATCCGAGCACATTGGTGACCATTGCCATGGCAACGACCTTGACCTCTTTGTGCATCGCATTGCGGAAGTCCTCGATATGGCAGACACCCTGTCTGTCAACCGGAACGTATTCCACTTTCACTCCGCATTCCTTTTCCAGACGGAACCACGGCAGAAGGTTGCTGGCGTGTTCTGCTTTCGTCGTCAGGATCACGTCTCCCTCTTTCAGCCAGCAGCGGCTGAGACCGTAGGCAATCTGGTTCAAAGAAGCGGTCACATTGGCTGTGAAGCACACTTCCAGCGGATCGCACCCGATCATCTTCGCGATGACTTCACGGGTATGATCATATGCCCTGTCGGCTCTGACTGCCGTCTCATAATCACCGCGTTCCACGTTGGATGTATATCCGGTATAGAAGCCGGTGACAGCGTCAATGACTCTCTGCGGCTTGTATGTAGTCGCGGCATTGTCAAAATAGACCAGATCATGCCGGTTGACAATCATCGGGAAATCTTTTCTGATTTCATTTACATCGAACATAAGTCTGACATTTTCCTTTCAAGTTCCTCACGGAGCTTTGTCCGAAGTTCCTCGTTGGCAATGACTTCTGTAATGGGCATCAGATACCCGGTGGAAATCAGGGATGTGCACTGCTGCAGATTCAGACCGCGCGACATCATATAATACAGGACATCGTCATCAACACGTCCGATGGACATGGCATGGCTTGCCTGCACGTCATTTTCATCAATCAGGAGTTCCGGCAGGATCGTTGTCCGCTGTCCCTCTTCAAAGCTCATTGCCCTGGATGTCTGATGGCTTTCCGAGCCATAGGCGCCTTTGACGACCTTGCCGACGGCATCGATCATCAGTGTGCCTTCTTTCAGGACGACCGCGAAGTTCTTCATGTCGCCGTATGTGTGCGGGGCATGATTGACGGTCTGGATGTGATATGTCTTCTTTGAACGGACAAGGGATGCCGTGGATACGAGCATGTCCGCGCCTGCTCCGCGCAGTCCCCCGTAGATGGTTCTTTCCGTATCAGCCGCATTGCACTCGCAGTACGCGGCCGTGACATGGGCATTGCCCATCACTTCCCACGATTCATCCGCTTCAAGCTTTCCTTCTGATTCGTTCCAGAACAGAACGGATGCCTTGACGCCTTCAGCCGCGAATGCCCTGACTCTCAGCTTCGGGCAGGCAGTGATGCGGATAAAGATATCGCAGTCCTTCAGCAGTGACAGATTCAGTTCAAGATCACGTTCCGTATTGATCTCGTATTCACTGTATCCGGCAGACGCTGAAATATCAGTATTTACATGGATCGGTGTCATTTTGTCTCAGAGCCTTTCACAGTTTCACGGACAGCGCATGTGCCGAGCGTTGTGCGCGGTGCGGATGTTTCCGCCTCGGCTGCCGGCTGCACGTTGAATTCACGGTAGATCCAGTCATAGCCTTCACGGTCAATGCGTTCCGCGAGCTCCGGACCGCCGCTTGTGATAATGCGTCCGTTGACAAGAACATGTGTATATTCCGGCTTGATCAGATCAAGGAAACGCTCATAGTGGGAAACGACGATCATGGACATGCCGTTTTCCTCTCTCAGTCTGTTCAGGGCATCGGCGACGATGCGGATCGCGTCAACGTCAAGGCCGCTGTCGATTTCATCGAGCATCGAAAGAGACGGCTTCAGCAGCTTCATCTGGACGATTTCGTTTCTCTTCTTCTCACCGCCGGAGAATCCTTCATTCAGGAAACGGTGCGCCAGGTCTTCCTTCATTTCCAGTTCATTGATCGTGGATTCCATTTCCTTGATGAAACGGAACAGGGAAACCGGCTGTTCCCTTCTGACGTTCATCGCCGCGCGCAGGAAGTCGCTGTTTGTCACGCCCGGAATCTCCTGCGGATACTGCATCGCGAGGAACAGACCGGCAATACTTCTTTCATTGACCGGCATTTCCAGAAGGTTCTTTCCGTCATATTCGATCGTACCGTCGGTTACGACATATTTCGGATGTCCCATGATTGCCGCAAGCAATGTGGACTTGCCGTTTCCGTTCGGTCCCATCAGGGCGTGAACCTCGTTCTCGCCCACTGTCAGATCAACTCCATTGAGGATCTGTTTATCTTCAACTTTTACGCAAAGATTCTTAATTACAAGTTTTTTCATCTTATCACCTTTACTCCGCAGTGGATTATACCATCATTTTCCCGTTTCGTGTTGGAATACGATTATGTGCGGAAAATCGCTTTCTGCTATAATAATGTCAGGGAAAAAAATCATGACGTCCAAAGAAAGAAAATACTATATTCAGTTTGATGAAAGACTGCCTCTTTCACAGATTCCTTCTGACCGTCTGCCGCAGACAGGAACCTGGGCAAGAATCTCCGGAACCATCTATGAAGGCTCTTCAAAGATGAGCGCGAAGGAGCTTGAAAGCTTTCTCTGCAGGGGATGTGATCTGCCGAAAAGCAGTTTTCAGGTCATCCCGTATGAAGACGGCATCATGGTCAGAAGATGAATTCACACAATCTTCAGATATGTGAAATTGAAAAAAGCGCATGCTTATCCTATAATAAGTAAGCGTTTTTTTATTTACAGGAGGGATTATGGGAACATTCTTAAAAAAGAACTGGTTTGTATCTCTGATTATCGTGGTCTTCGCAGCGATGACCGTATTCTATATTTATGATACAAACAAAGGCAAGCTGAAAGGCAAAACATCCGGCGGAGAAGACGTTGTTTACTCCATCGGTGATTCAGATGTTACGGCATCGCAGTACTATGATGATCTGTACAAGACAGCAGGAGCTGACACCGTTGTCAATCTGTTCCAGAGAGCTGTCGCGGATACAGCTGTCAAAACAACAAATGAAATGAAGGACGCAGCTTCTTCCCAGGCCGCATCAATCATTTCCAACTACAGCTCCTCTTACGGATCCAGCTATGAATCCGCACTGGCAGCGGATCTGGCTTCCACAGGATTCACTGACCTTGAGGAATATCTTCTGTTCGAACAGAAGATGGACAAGATCGCAGCCGATTACGCAAAGGCCAACTTCGACGATCTGAAGATCCGCAGAATCTCCTACATTCTGATCAAGTACGATGACGCAAACAACGTCACGGCAAATCCGACAGAAGCTGAAGCAGCCAAGATGAAGGCTGTCGACGACATGCTGGCATCCGGCAAGACATTCGCTGAAACAGCGACACAGTACACAGAAGATGAATCCGCGAAAGAAAGCGGCGGCGACCTCGGCGTCATCGACAAGAATACATCCAATCTGGATTCCGTATTCTTCGAGGAAGCGATGTCCCTTTCCGAAGGACAGGTCAGCGACTGGGTCAAGTCCCCGAGCTTCGGCTACTTCAAGATCATGTGCACAGCCGCTACACAGAAGACACTGGAAGAAGGATTCACGGATTCCGATCCGTACGTATCTCTGGTCCAGGGCTATGACACAACACTCGCGCTTGACGCTTTATGGGAAAAGGCAGAAGAGCTCGGCATCGACTTCAAGGGCAATGCCGATATCGAAAAGACGATCCGCACAGCATTCGGCAAGGAAGCTGACAGCGCTGCGCCGGAAGCAACAGCAGAACCTGAGAAATCAGCAGAACCTGAGAAATCAGCAGAACCGGAAGCCTCAGCAACGCCTGAAGCATCCGCTGACACAGAAAAAGGAAACTGAGGTGAATGAAATGAAGAAAGCAAAATATGTACTTGCGTCCGTCATGCTCCTCAGTGTGCTGAGCGGCTGTAAAGACGCATCCGCAAAGCTGAAGGACAGCGGCACGCCACTGTTCAGTGTCGGTTCCAAAACAGTCACCAAGGGTGACGTCTACAGCGTCATGAATTCCATGGACGGCGCATCCGGCGCAGTCTCCAGCGCGACAAAGTACATCTCCTCCAAGGAGATCGAAGTCACTGACGAGATGAAGCAGAACGCCCAGTCCACACTGGAATCCTATCTTGCTTACTACGGTGATTCCTTCACCGCTTACCTTGAACAGAACGACATGACACAGGATGAATATGTTGCGGATTATCTGATCCCTTCCCTGCAGGCTTCCGAGCTGGTCAAGAAGTACATCACAGACAACTTCGCAGCACTTGTCGAGCGCTATAAGCCTGTCAAGGCAACGATCCTGACATTCACAGCTTCCGAGGACGCTGACGCTGCCCTCAGCGAGCTCAAGGACGGATCCAAGTCCGCTGCCGAAGCGGCTTCCGGACACAACTCTTCCAGCAACGGCCAGTCTCAGCTGTATACGACAGAGACATCTCTGGATTCTCTTGTCAGAACAGTTCTGACAAGCTCCAAGCCGGAAGACGGATGGGTCAAGACACCGAATGCCGATGGATCTGAGTTCTCTCTGATTCACGTTGACAACGCTGATACGGAAAGCTTCCGTGATGAAATCATTACAGCTCTTGCCGGAATCACAAACGTCTCTTCTGATTCCTCCACCTACTGGTTCAAGAAATACGGCTTCCACATCTATGACAAGACACTCTATGATGCGATCTCTGCCGATTATCCTGACTATCTGGTGCAGGACATCAAGGAAGCAGCTGAAACAGAAACAGCTGAGAAATGAGTCACACAATGCCGCGCAATGCGGCATTTTTCTTTTGTTCCATGGTATAATCGGACACAGGAGGAATACATATCATGTGCATATTCTGTGAAATCATCAAGGGAAACATCCCGTCCAAAAAGGTTTATGAAGATGACAAGGTCCTGGCGATTCTCGACATCTCCCAGGTCACATACGGACATACGCTCGTCATGCCGAAGAAACATATGGCCAATATCATCGAGGCGGATGACGACAGCGCAGCTGCCTGCCTGCTCACCGCAAAGAAGCTGGCGGCTCAGATTAAGAAGAATACAGGCTGTGCCGGCATTAACATTCTGACAAACTGCGGTGAAGCAGCCGGTCAGTCGGTTGAGCACCTGCACTTCCACATCATCCCCCGCTACGATGAAAATGACGCCATCGTCCTGCGCTTCGATCCTTCCAAGGAACAGGATCTCAATGAAGTTCTGAAAACCGTCAAGGGTGAGTAAAACAAAGACTCCGGAAATTCCGGAGTCTCTTTTTGTTAAAGCGCGTGGAGACGTTCGAGCATGACTTCCCGCGCTCTGTTTTCCAGTGTGTCATCGAGCGGTTCGAGAGTCACTTCCCCATATCTCTTTTTCAGTGCCCTTCTGATCAGCGCATCGGCGATCTTCGGGTTTTTCGGAAGCAGCGGTCCGTGCATGTACGTCGCAAGAACCGTATCGTTCATAAAGCCTTCATACGGGCTCTGGTACATGTTTCCATGTCCGTTCAGCACTTTCGCAAACGGGGTACTGACATCTTTTGTCTGACCGCCGTGGTTCTCAAAGCCGACAGCCCTGAATGTCTCGCCGTCAATCGTTGTCTCAACGGCGATGTTGCCGATGCAGCGGTGGTCTCTGTCGCTTGCCTCGGTATAGTAATCAAAGAAGCCGAGACTTTCGATCATCTGGCCGTCCTGATCCTTGTAGTATTTTCCAAACAGCTGGTAGCCGCCGCAGATCAGCAGGAATGCCGTCTTCTGATCCATCGCTTCCCTGATCGCGTCCTTTCTGGAAAGCAGGTCTTTGTAGATCAGATTCTGTTCACGGTCGGCGCCGCCGCCCATGAAGAACAGATCATAATCAGCGATGTTCTTTTCCTCGCCGATCGTGCATGTATCCAGGATGACGTCAATACCGCGCTTTGCGGCACGGCGCTTCAGCACCTCGGCATTGCCCTTGTCGCCATACAGATCCATCAGATCATGATACATCCATAAGATCTTCAGATTCATTGTTTCGCAGCCTCCTTCCTGAGAATTGCTCTGGTCGGATGCAGCGCGGTATATGTCGCGATGACATAGCTTTCCAGATTCTCCGTATTCAGTCTGTGAATGGCTGCCGCGCTGTCTTCGATCACTTCGATCCTGTCTTCAAGACCCTCGTATTTCAGACGCAGCGCCATGTCATATGCACGTAATCCGGAACAGAAGATCTTTCTGACTTCCGGCACGTCAAGCCTTTCAAAGTGGGCATCCCAGATCCATGAGACGTCATGGCCGTCCTGGTCATTGTCATTGAGGAAGATACAGATGTTCTTCTCTCCCGGTTGGGAAACAATGTATTTCATGACTTCATTGGCACCGGTCGGATTCTTGACCAGGTTGATGACGCATGGCTTTGAGAGCTCAAACACTTCATTTCTGCCTTCATTCAGGACGAAGGTGCGGAATGTTCTGTCGGCGTGAGATGGATCAAGGCCGAGGGTCTTCATGACGGAGAGCACGGCTGCGCAGTTGTAGACAGCGTAGATCGTGTTCATGAAGGAATGGAACTTCCTGCCTTCGCAGGTGAATTCATATCTGTCGTAATCCACATCGGTGACCTTGATGTAAGGTGTGATGTTTCCAAAGCCGTCATTCGGACAGACGAATCTGCCGATGTGGCTGTACTGGTAATAGGAATAGACAAGCGGCGCGCCGCAGTGCGGACAGAACTTGCCTTCTGAGGCTTCATCCGTCTCTTTTCGTGATACGGGATTTTCACCGACGGAGAAGTAATGAATCATCGCCTTCTTTGCCGTATCAGCAATTCTCAGGACATTGGGATCATCACCGTTCAGGATGATATGGCCTTCAAAGTCTTCCGTTACTTCCTGGATCTTGCGGATGATGGTTTCCATCTCGCCTGCCCGATCTAACTGATCGCGGAAGAAGTTGTTGACGACCAGATGGGTCGGCTTCAGTGCTTTGAACTGTCTGTAGACAGTCAGCTCATCGACTTCAATGACAGCGGCATCTGCCTTGACGCAGTAGTGGCTGTCCACATTGGCTGCCAGCAGTGTCGCGATGCCGACGTTGAGATTGTCGCCGCGGCGGTTGTTGATGACTTTGAGACCGGCCTGGCGCAGCGCGTCAGCGATCAGATTCGATGTTGTTGTCTTGCCGTTGGTGCCTGTGACAATGATCACGATCTCCGGCATCTGCACTTTATTGATAAAGTCCGGATCCAGACGCAGCGCGATCTCACCGGGGAAGGAACCTCCCCTGCCGAATTTCTGAAGCGTCTTATGCGCGAGTTTTACAAGCTGAAGTTTCCAACCCATGGCTATTCTCCTTTCGGCTTATAGAACTGTCTGTTTTCCAGAGCGAACAGCTTGCTTGTCCATTCACCCGGTTCAATTGCGCCAAGCGCCTGTTTCAGTGTATTCATGCGGGCATCGAGGTTATCGATCATACAGAGAACTTCCGCTTCCTGCAGCATCGGAACCACCGGTGATCCGAATTCCAGATGTCCATGGTGGGACAGGATCATATGATGCAGAAGAACCGTCTCCTCACAGTCTTCCAGACCAAGCTCCTCAGCCACTTCGCTGAGCCATCCGTTGGCCAGTGAGATATGTCCTTCCAGCTTTCCCTTCAGCGTGTATTCCGTTGTGACAGGGCCGCTCATTTCCAGCGTCTTGCCAAGATCATGCACAAGTGTGCCGGCAATCAGAAGATCGCGGTTGAGCTGGGGATAGTGGCCGCATACGTTTTCCGCCATCTCTGCCATTGACAGGGAATGCTCGGAAAGTCCGCCGAGGAAGCTATGATGAATACGGGAGGCTGCCGGATAGGTGAAGAACTTCTCCCCTGCCTTTGCCAGCATGCCCCGCACAAGCTTCTGCAGGACGGGACTCTTGATGGATGCGATGAAGGATTCAAGCTGCTGCTTTCTTCTTTCCTCGCTGACTTCGCTGGCGATGACAAAAGCGCTCATGTCCACCGCACCTTCATCTGCCGGTTCCGCCTTTGTGATGCGAAGCTGAAGCTTCTGGTTATAGAGAAGAACGTCAAAGTGAAACATGACGATCTTTCCTGTCTTTACGACCTTCTGGTCTTCCGGCTTCACGTCCCAGAACTTGCCGTCGATCGTGCCGCTGCTGTCCTGTACGATCACGGACAGATACGGCGCTCCCTTGTTGGTTGTTCCGTTTTTGACTTCCTTGACGAGAAGCGGCATTTCCAGCCGGTCTTTTTCCTTGAATTCTGATATCTTCTTCATTCTTTCCACTCCAATCCATCCAGCACGGCATAAATTTCCTCATACTGGAATCCCTGGGCGGCGCAGTAGCGGAATACGTGGTTGCGCAGCTCGGTGCCGCTGTATTTCCGTTCATAGCGCTTCTTTGCCTTCACAGCGCATTTCTGCAGGTTGTCAGGTTCTTTCAGTTCCGTTTCACTGAGATCGATCTCAGCCATGACGGATTCGATGATCTCGCTGCTGTAGCCGCCGCGCACAAGGGCTGCTTTGACAGCGGAATGCATCTTCTTCATGGAATAGCCTTTGTGTGCCTGGACGGTCTTTTCCGCAAACCGCAGAGCGTTGCTCAGCTCTTCCGGATACGGTTCTTCATTCATGACCTCTTCCGCCATCTCACGGGAGATGCCTGCCTTGACGAGATCACGGATAATGCGCTGGCTGCCGTGCAGGGATGCCTTGCCTGATTCGATCTTCTCGCGGCAGTAGCGGCGGTCATCGATAAATCCTTTTTCTTCAAGATCGGCGACGATCCTGTTGATTGTTTCAATATCACATTCGGTCTTCTTGGTCAGCCAGTCGTAGATCTCACGCCTTGTTCTGTCCTTGCAGGAAATGCGGCGGATGCATCCCTGGTAGGCATTGACCTCTTTTTCCTTTTCCTGCAGTTCGCTGACCGCATAGGAAGTGATCACGCCGCCCTGGCGCAGACCGTAGTTGCTGTAATCATCCAGCGAGACCTTCAGACGCAGTTCTTCTTTCTTGTTGGAGATCAGATAGATCTGCACGACGTTCTCACGGATGCGCACGTCAGTGATCTGATACTGGTGACGGTACTGGTCGATTGCTCTTTCGTAGACCTTCAGCACACGCTCGCAGAAGACTGCCGAGCTGTACGGCAGCACCTTTTCGATGCATACCGGCGCCATTGCCTTTCTGGTTTCAACAGGCATATCCAGGAAGCCCTTCAGTTTCACGGCAAGATCATCGCTGTCTTTGAAGAACCAGCCGGTCTCTTCCGGTATGAGCAGGCCATCCAGCACGTCGTCTTTTCTCGCAAACAGCGGCAGTCCGCTGGAAAGCGCCTCGATGAATGTCATGCCCTGCGTTTCCGAAAGGCTGGCAGAGACAAAGGCATCCGCGGATTTGTAGATCGAAGGAACGACTGTTGCGGGTCTTGGTCCGGCAACATGGATCCATTCGGAAAGATTCATCTTTTCGGCGATCTTTCTCAGACGTTCTTCATCCGGTCCGCCGCCGATAATCAGCAGATGCACTTTCAATCCCTGACGGAGCGCTTTCTCAAAGCCTTCCATCACAATATCCAGCGCCTTCTCCTGGGCAAGTCTTCCGACATAGACGATAACAGTATCGTCCATCGTCAGTCCGAAGGATGCTCTGACTTCCTTCTTCTCTTCTTCGGTAAATCCTTCCGGTGAGAATTTGGCAAGTTCAAGACCGGTGGGAATCACGTCGATCTCTCGGCGG
>ONSK01000092.1 GCA_900320455.1 uncultured Erysipelotrichaceae bacterium
CTCAGGTCCGAAAGGGGCAACTTTCACGAATCTCAGAAGCCACATCCAAAGGAATGCGCAAGCTCCGCATGGGTGTGGTAGTTCACGATCACGGAAAACCTGTTCCGGAAGAAATCAGAAAACAGTATCTGGAATGAACCAGCACTCAGTGCTGATTTTCTTTTGTGATCACTGCGAAGGCGCACGGCACACGGCCGTCAATCAGCTGTGTGCTTATATTATGATATCCGGCATCAGAAAAGAATGCGCGGTAGGTATCATAGGTGAAGTCATGCTTGAAATCTGCACCAGCCTGGTCAATTGCCTGATCGATCAGCTTTGTCTTGTCCTTGTTCACATAGGTGGGAATGATCAGCTTACCGCCAGGCTTACAGACACGGTCCAGCTCTGCCAATGCTTTCAGCGGCTCATCGAGCAGATGAATCACATTGGCGGCTATGACAGTATCAAAGCTTTCATCCGGAAAATCCAGGGAAAGGATATCAGCTGTTCTGATTTCGACATTGGAAAAGGAAGAACACTTTTTCCGCGCTCTCCGGCACATGTTTTCCGAGAAATCCGTCGCTGTCAGATGCCGACATCGGGGTGCGATATGAACGCTGATCATACCGGTTCCGCAGGCGCATTCAAGCACATTGTCATCCGGCTGAATCTGTTCACAGGCAAGGCGGCACAGTTCCTGATTCACTTTCCTGTTGTATACATCCGCAAACAGATCGTAAATGACGGCGGCACGGTCCCAGAACATACGGTATCCTCCAATCGTTGTTAGATAACACTAACATTATAGCGCAGAGTCATTCATCTGACAAACGTGCCGGAAATCACAGACGAAGATGTTCTTTCTCACAAAATCATTGCGAAACTTTTCCTCGGATGAAATATACTGGAATCAGAAGAATAAGAGGTATGCTATGAATCATTTGATCAGAGGAATTGCGTTTGGTGCGGCAGGTCTTGGAGCGGCATCCTATGCCGGAATCAGAGCGTTTATCGCAGCAGGTGAAAAGAAACGCCGGGAAGCGCCCGGCAATGCGGATCAGTATAAACCGGAGAAACAGGAGAAACATCCGGATTCTCCGTTAAACGGAAAGACAATCATCTTCCTCGGCAGCAGCGTGACGTACGGCGCTGCCTCAGGCGCGGAATCATTTGTGGAACTGTTTGAAGCAGTGGATGGAGTCAAAGCTGTCAAGGAGGCGGTCAGCGGAACAACACTCGCGGATCAGATCTCCGTACCTGCGATGCTGTTCTTCGGCAGCGGCGACAGCTATGTAAAGCGCATGAAGAAACTGGACAGAAATATGAAGGCGGACTGCCTTGTCTGCCAGCTGTCCACAAATGATGCCACGATGAAAAAGCCCCTCGGTGTGATCAGCGAAGGAGATGATCTTTCCTCCTTTGACGCGAAGACCGTCACCGGCGCGATGGAAACCATCGTCCGCTATGCGAAAGACACATGGAACTGCCCGGTGGTGTTCTACACCGGCTCATACTATGAAAGCGCGGAATACGCGTCGATGGTAAAGCGCCTGTATGAACTGCAGGAAAAGTGGAATATCGGCATCATTGACATGTATACGGATGAAGCATTCAACAGCATCGACAAGGAAACCTATGATCTCTATATGTATGATCCGATCCATCCGACAAAGGCAGGCTACGCAAAATGGTGGTTCCCCAGAATGGAAAAGGATCTGACGGAATTCCTTTCTGAATGACAGGCAGAAATGCCTGTTTTTGTATCCGCAGACAAATGAGGTTACAGATGTATGCATGTTCCGCTACAATGTAGACAGAAAGAACAGGAAAAATAATCATGAAAAAGACAAAGAGAGAATTCCCGGAACATTTCCTGTGGGGCGGCGCGGTTGCGGCAAACCAGCTGGAAGGAGCCTGGAATGAAGACGGCAAGGGTCTGTGCATTGCGGATATCAACGAATACAAAGGAAATCTTCCGCCTGAGAAGCGCTCCAACGCGGAAATGACGGCGGCGTATGCCAGAGAACTGCTGAATGATCATGAAAAGATGTTCCCGAAACGGTACGGCATTGATTTCTATCACAATTATCCGGAAGATATCAGACTGCTGGCAGGGCTCGGCATCAATTCGCTGCGCACATCCATCAACTGGGCAAGAATCTATCCGAATGGCGATGATGCGGAACCCAATGAGGCAGGACTGGCATTTTATGACAGACTGTTTGATGAGATGGCAAAATATCATATTGAGCCGATGATCACGATTTCTCATTATGAGATGCCTCTAAATGTCGCTTTGAAGTACAACGGATGGTACAGCAGAGAAACAATCGATATGTTTGTGAAATACTGCGAAACCATTTTCCGCAGATACAGAGACAAAGTCAGATACTGGATCACCGTCAACCAGATCAATCTGTATGAGCATGAATCGTTCAATCATCTCGGCATTCCGGCAGACCAGGTGGAAAACCTGACAGAGGCAAAATACCAGGGACTGCACAATGAACTCGTTGCCTGCGCAAGAGCGATGAAGATCGGCAGAGAAATCAATCCGGATTTCCGCTTCGGATGCATGCTGTACCACGATAATGCCCATCCGGAAACAGGCTCATCGGAAAACATGATGGCTGCGATCCGTCAGAATCACATGCAGTACTACTTCACGGATATGTCCGCAAGAGGAGAAATTCCTTCCTATATGTGGCGCTTCTATGAAGAGAACGATCTACATATCGATATCACGGAACAGGATGAGGAAGACCTGAAGAACACCGTGGACTTCGTATCCTTCAGCTATTACTACACCTCCAACGTCAATGAGGCAGGAGAGAAGATCAAAAACAAGTTCATCAAGAGTGCCAATGCCTGGGGATGGGGACTGGATCCGGTCGGGCTCAGAGTCGCATTGAACCAGTACTGGGACAGATACCAGCTGCCTGTGATGGTGACGGAAAACGGCATGGGCTTCTATGACAAGGTGGAAGAAGACGGTTCCGTGCATGATGAATACAGAGTGGAATTCTACAGAGAACATCTGAAACAGGTCAAAGAAGCGATCTATGACGGCGTGGACGTTGCCGGCTACTACGCATGGGGACCGATCGATATCGTCAGCTGCTCTTCCTGTGAGATGGAAAAGAGATACGGATTCATCTATGTGGATCTCGATAACGCGATGCAGGGAAGCGGCAAGCGTTCGCTCAAGGACAGCTACGCCTGGATGAAGGAAACCATTGAATCCAACGGCAGGAATCTGTAAGAGGAATCTTCGGATTCCTTTTTTCTGAGCCCTTAAAAAAGACAAGCAAAATACACACATGTATAATCTGGGTATGGAAAAGAAAATGAAACTGTATCATGCCGGCAATGTGATTATTGAACAGCAGGATGTGCACTACGGCAGAAAGAATGCCGACTTCGGACAGGGATTCTATACAACACCGGATGAAGCCTTCGCAAGAAGATGGGCAAAGGACAGAAAGGGAGAGACTGCCTATATCAACGTCTATGAGATCGACTGCACGGATCTGAAGGTGAAAGTGCTGGAAAGAGATGAGGAATGGTTCCGCTATATCTTTCAGAACAGACATCTGATTCCCGATACCATGGATGCGGATCTCATCATCGGATCGGTGGCCAATGATACGATCTTTGATACCTTCGGCATCTTTACCAGCGGCTTTCTCACAGATGAAGAAGCGCTTGCGATGTTGAAGGAAGGACCGGAATACCGCCAGGCGGTACTGAAGAGTGAAAAGGCAGCCATTGCGCTTAAATGGATCAGAGCGGATATCCTGACACCGCAGGAAATCAGCGACAATCAGAAGCTGTTAAAGGAAGAGGAAGAAGCCTATCTGAAGGCTGCGTCCTCACACATGTAAATCATCAGAAATACTGATCAGAACAATCTGAAAAACAAATTGTTATCTGCCCCGCATACCTGTAATATAGTGCTGCGAGGTATTTTTTATGACTGTGAGAAGAAATGAAGTGGACATGACGCATGGTCCGCTGGCAAAAAAGATATTGATGTTCGCGCTGCCGCTGGCAGTCAGTTCGATGCTGCAGCAGCTGTTCAACGCGGCGGATATAGCCGTTGTCGGCCAGTTTACAAATCCCCAGGCAATGGCGGCGGTAGGTTCCAATTCCTCTGTCATTGGTCTGCTGGTATCGCTGTTTACCGGACTGTCCGTCGGTGCCAACGTCGTTGTGGCGAATCTGCTTGGCGCAAACAGAAGAGAAGATATTCCGGATGCCGTGCATACGATCATCACCGTCGCCCTTGTTTCAGGTGTCGTTCTGCTTACGGCAGGCATTCTGATCGCAAGACCGATCCTGACATTAATGGGAGCACCGGCAGACGTCATCTCCCTGGCAGTGCTCTATCTGCGTATTTATTTCACGGGCATGCCGGCAATCATGCTGTATAATTTCGGCTCGGCGATTCTGCGCTCCAAGGGAGATTCCAGACGTCCGTTCATTGCTCTCACACTGGCGGGTGTTGTCAATGTCATTCTGAATCTGATCTTTGTCATCGTCTTCCATCTGCACGTCATCGGCGTTGCCCTTGCGACAGTGCTTTCCAACTGCCTGTCCGGCGGTATGGTCATCTTC
>ONSK01000030.1 GCA_900320455.1 uncultured Erysipelotrichaceae bacterium
CACCGCATCTGCAGCGAAGAACGTCTCTGTTGAAGTCATCGCAGACAGAGGTTCTGAATTTCAGCTTCCTGAGTTTCTGGACACGCTACTTTTCACGCTGTTTCTTCGGCCGTGAAGAATGTCGTTTCATATTCATCAGTTCATAAATACGTTCCAGTAAATCTTTGAATCTCGGCTTGTCAGGATTATAGTTCACATCATCGCATGTGTAGACACCGTGATATGGGTATTGTGTGTTTAGACTCGTATCCATCTTACTCTTATTATAAGATGAGCAGACAGTTTCGTATCTGCTCATTGTTCGTCAGTGGTCACGCAGTGACCTTTTTTTAATCTTGAAACAGAAATGATAGAATGAAGTTAGTTGATTATAACATGAGGCAGACATGATGAAAAGAAAAAGAGAGAATATGAATCTGTATCCCGGAAAATATGACAGTGAGATCCTGAACTGGCTGAAGAATCGTTATGGAGAAAGTGAAGGACAGAGAATCTTTCAGGAAACAAAGAAAACGTATCAGGAGTATCTGAAAGAAGCGCCTGAATATGGAGGAAAGAAAAACGGGCACAGTACGGCAATCTACGGCGGCCTGCTTGTATTTGCTCTGTATCACAGTCTGCCTGATCATCCGCCTGTCAGCGAACTGCAGGACTTTGTGCAGAATCTGTTCATGAAGCCGTTTGTGATTCTCGGAAAGATCTTTGATCTGAACAGAAGTTTTGATATGAAGCTGATCGATCTGGTGTTTCAGAAGACAGGAGACAGAGACAGAAAAGACATTCTGAAATACCCAGCCGGCTTCATCAATGTGAACGAACCGTATGACAGTGTGAAACAGATTTCCAGATATCATTTCCTGCGGTGTCCCAACGCGGAATTTGCGAAGAAAAAAGGAATGACGGATGTACTTCCCGTTCTGTGCAACTGCGATTATTTCGGCATCCGGTTTCTTCACGGCACATTAATCCGTGAAGGAACCTGCGGTATTTCAGACAGATGCGACTACTGCATCGTGGGCGACAGGAATCCCCTGACTGCTGAATATGAAATCATGACGGATGATAACGGGCTGCTCATCAGCCGTAAAAAAACACTGCAGTAAATGCAGTGTCAGATACTAATCAGAAATATCAGTGAAGACAAAGACGGTTCCGTCTTTCCATTCCTCGCTGTTTTCCGGCAGGGAGGAATCTTTCGCAATGTATCTCAGTCTGTCATTTTCTGTCAGTTCGAATACCCATCTGCATTCCTGATCCATAAATTCTGTTTCCATTGTGACTTCATTGCCGTTTTTCTGCATTGTTCCGGAAGGCTGATAGGAAACAGCCATATTCTGGACAACGGTGAAATGATCTCCTTCAACAATCATATACGGGACATCAACCTGTCCGTCTTTGATTTCCTGCGGGACATAGAGACCATCCTGCATGGTGTATTCCTTCTGTCCGCATCCGGCCAGCACCAGAACTGCCAGAAGGGAAACAATTGTCTTTCTAAGCATGCGTGCATTCCTCCTGTACAGACATACTCTAGCATGGAGAATGAAACAGTAAAACAGGTCAAATATAATCTTAAAACGTTGTTAATACAAACTTAAAGCCGCTTTTGAAGCGGCTTATATCATATGAAGCTGAAGACAAACAGACCGGCGCATCCGAGGACAAAGACAAGCATTCCGGCATTGAGCCATACAATTGAGAATCTGCCTTTTTTCGGAAGCTCCTGTTCGCTGTATTCGGTATATGCCGTGCTGCCTTCAATGATCAGTGCCGCGAAACCGGCAAAGATGCATCCGAGCAGAACGACAAGGTAAACCGCGAACAGAATGACCTGCGGTGTCAGGAAATCAGAAACAGACGCGTTTTTCATCTGGTTCAGTGTCGGCAGGCTGAGGATCGCTTTCTGCGTCAGCTGGGGGCCGACGACACCGCCGAAGAAGTTGACAAACATATGCAGCGCGATCGTATAGCGGACCTTTCCGGTTCTGACGTATACGTAGGCAAACAGTGTGCCGAGAGCTGCCGCGTAGAAGAACTGCGCGAAGTTGCCGTGGAAGAGACCGAAGGTGAATGCCGAGACAAGAATCGCTGTCTTTTCACCATACACATGCACTCTGTCGATCAGAAGCTTGCGGAATACGAGCTCTTCCATCACCGGCGCAAGAATGACCGCAAAGACAATCGTTGTCCATACGGTTCCTGAGGAAATCATGGAATCGATCGGGTTCATTCCTCCTGTATGGAAGATTGCACCGAGAACTGTCGTGATCAGGGAACCGATGATATTTCCTGCATACATCAGGAAGATGCATATGATCGGCAGCACAAGCCAGTGCTTCAGTTTCAGATTCTTTTTACTGATTTCAACAGCCGGCAGTTTGCGGATGATCAGATACATGACGGGAACACCGAACAGATAAATCGGCATGAATGTTTTCAGCCAGGAAAGCCAGATGACTGCCTGCGGGGAAATTCCCTGCGGAAGCGACAGTCTCATCACTGCCATCTGCATTCCTGTTGCGGCAATCAGCAGCCCGCAGAGAGAAATACCAGTTCTGGAGAACGCGTTCTTCGCTTTGCGTGTATCGGTGAAACGGGTGAGATCCTCATGGTATTTTCTGTCACCCTGCGGTTCAATGAAGACCGGTGAAATGGAGAAGAATACCAGACCGAGATAGATATTGACAATGCATGCCGCAAGCACGGCAAGATAGGGATGATTGAATGTCAGACCGACGGCAATCAGAGCGGCGTCAGGAAGCAGGCCGAAATACAGGAACATGATCTGGATGACCTGCTTGATCGTCTTTCCGATGGACTCGGGAATAGAAACGTCCAGGAACGTGCCGATCGTCGTCGCGTAGAAGTCAATGGAAACAATCACCGGGATCCAGGCAAGCGCCTCGATCAGACTGCCGCCGGTGAACATCGTTCCGAGAATCACAGACGGCATCAGGTCCAGAAGGCACGAGACAGAACCGCCGAGCAGCGACCAGAACAGTTTCATCCAGGTGCTTTCCGGCACCATGCGGAACGCGTCGGTGCGCAGATCCTGGTTCAGCGGATTGCCCAGCGAGCGGAAGAAACAGATCACTGCGAGCACGATTCCCATCGGCACAAGCGACGTGCTCTCCACGATAAAGCGCATGAAGAGAGAAATGATCAGTGCTGCGAAAAGATATGTGCCGGACGTCTTTGTGAAGACATGCAGAAAGGCGAAACGCCATCTGTTGTACATCGTTTTAAAGAAGAAGACATCGGCGCCGCTGCCGTGTCTCAGACCGTCGCGGATGATCCTTTCGCTCCGGTCCTTTGACCTTTTGATCATAAAGGATCTGCCTTCTGACTGCATGGCATCCATCATCTCCGCGATTTCTTCCGACTTCGCCATCGCGTCCTCATAGAAGTCTGCCTTGACATTCCAGATGCCATATACAAGCAGTACCGATCCGGCAATTGTCAGAAGAGAATACAACAGCACACCGGTGATATTTCCTTCAAAGGCGGACACACAGAATGCCTTGATCCAGCCCCAGAAGGGAATCCATCTTGTGAAAGGAGCGTTGAAGAAGGAAACGGCAGCTGCCAGGATTCCTTCATCAGAGGTTTTTGCGTAAACGAAGAAGGCTGCGGCGATCAGTGCCAGGAAGGCATAGATGCCGTAGATGATTTTCTTTTTATGTTCCACATAGGTGGAAGTGACGGTATAGACAAGAATCTGTATGAATTTGGAGATGATCAGCGTCATGAACCATGCCGCAAAGATTGCCAGCACAGTCCACAGATCAAATCCGACATTATGTACAAGATTCGGTATCTGAAAGAGAAGG
>ONSK01000089.1 GCA_900320455.1 uncultured Erysipelotrichaceae bacterium
GAACCCATCGGCTTAAAAAACAGTCGATATGGTACTGGGGCAGTATTTTACGAACAGGCAGAGGAAATGTATATCTAAATCATTTCCTCGTGCCACATTGAGACAGTGGCATTAATGTGCCGCATTAAGGACTGATTCCATAAACCGTGATACAGAAACTGTAAGAGGTAGATAAATGCTGAAGCTTCAGACTGTTCAGGCAAAGAATCGTGATTTGCTTTGGAACATCAATCAGAAATATCTGTATGAAATGACATTGTATTATGATAATCCGATGGACGAAAACGGCATTTTTTATTACGGATACTTTGATAAGTATTTCAAGGATCCGAGGCGGACGGCATATTTCATATACAATGATCAAGTGCTGGCAGGATTTGCAATGCTTTGCCCGTACTCATATATCGGTCAGAACCCGGATTACACAATGGCAGAGTTTACGATATTCCCGTCTTTCCGAAGGAGACATTTTGCTTTGGATGCAGCGAGAATGATTCTGGAAAGACATCCGGGGAAATGGGAAATCAAATACAACGAGAAAAACAACGGTGCGAAAAAGCTGTGGAATCTCGTGGCAGCGCCATTCAATCCGAAAGTCCATCATCTGAATGAAGTGGAAACGGTGCTTTCATTTAATACCGTGGACGCAGAATAATATGATATTACAGAAAGTGAATATAGCGGATTGAATCTCGAAGAATACAGCCAGCGGAATGAACCATAATACGGGAATTCCGCAGGTTTTTATTTTGCTTGAAATTTGATGAATTTCATAGAACAAAGATGACATATAGGTGTCATGTTGCATGTGCTAGTATATAGACGGAGCGTGAAGGAACGTGAAGATAGACAGGCTGATAGGGATATTGTCAATTCTGCTGCAGGAAGACAAGACAACAGCTCCTGTGCTGGCAGAGAAATTTGAAGTGTCCCGCAGGACAATTAACCGCGACATTGAGGACCTTTGCAAGGCTGGTATTCCTGTCCGCACAGTACAGGGCAGCGGCGGCGGAATCAGTATTATGGACGGATACAGGATGGACAGAACAATCCTGACATCCAGAGACATGCAGATGATCCTTGCAGGACTCAGGAGTCTGGACAGTGTCAGCGGAAACAGCTATTACGGTCAGCTGATGGAGAAAATTCAGACAGGATCCTCGGAGTTCATCAGCGGACGGGATTCCATTCTGATTGATCTTTCATCATGGTACCGGGATTCGCTGGCACCGAAGATAGAAATATTACAGAGTGCGATTGAAGCGAGACATCTGGTCCGGTTTCAGTATTATTCTCCGTCCGGTGAAGGCATACGGACTGTTGAACCTTATTATCTCGTGTTTCGATGGTCAAGCTGGTACCTGTGGGGATGGTGTACAGATCGTCAGGATTACAGACTGTTCAAGCTGAATCGTATGGATCAGGTCTCAGAAACTGAGCAGGAGTTTGTCTGCCGGAAAGCACCGATGCCGGATCTTTCAACAGAAAAAATCTTCCCGGGCGGAATTAAGGTAAAAGCACTTTTCACTCCGGATATGAAGTGGCGGCTGGTTGAAGAATTCGGACCTCATTGCTTTACGGAAACGGATGATGGAAAGCTGCTGTTTACGGCGGACTACACGGATATGGAAAACCTTGTGACTTGGCTCATGACTTATGGAGCGAAGGCTGAAGTGCTGGAGCCGGAAGAAGCACGGGAGATGATCCGCAGGAATGCTGAAGAAACATTAAAGCTTTACAAGGAGGATTAACACTTATGGCATTTGATTTCAAAAAAGAATACAAAGAGTTCTATCTTCCCAAGGGAACACCTTCGATTGTGAATGTGCCGAGGATGAATTATCTTGCGGTGCGCGGCAGCGGAAATCCAAATGATGAGGATGGCGATTATAAACAGGCAATCGGTCTTTTGTATGGCATCGCCTATACCATCAAGATGAGCAAAAAGGGCAACCATCAGATTGAAGGATATTTCGATTATGTGGTTCCGCCGCTGGAAGGCTTCTGGTGGCAGGATGGCGTGATCGGCGTTGATTATGCCAATAAGGATACATTCCAATGGATCGCAGTCATCCGTCTGCCGGACTTTGTTACAAAAGAAGATCTGGACTGGGCTGTCAGAGAAGCAGGCGCAAAGAAGAAACAGGATTTCTCAAAGGTCGAGTTCTTTACATATGATGAAGGACTTTGTGTTCAGTGCATGCATATCGGATCCTATGATGATGAGCCGGCAACAGCAGAGCTTATGCATGAATTCATGGAACAGGAAGGATATGCGCTGGATATCAATGATCAGCGGTTCCATCATGAGATTTACCTGAGTGATGCGCGAAAAGTATCTCCTGACAATTTGAAGACGGTGATCCGTCATCCGATTAAAGTGAAAGGAAGATGATCGTATGGAATACATCAGAGTAACAAAGGAAAACCTGGATCAGGAACATATCTGCTGTGCCATTTCCAATAACAATGATGTTCAGGTTTCATCGAAGAAAGCGTGGCTGGCTGAAAGGTTTGATGAGGGACTTGTCTTTCTGAAGAGCAGGGAGAGAGGAAAGTGCTTCATTGAATATATCCCGGCCGAGAACGCGTGGGTCCCAATCAAGGCTGACGGGTATACGTATATAGACTGCCTGTGGGTGTCCGGTTCCTTCAAGGGACATGGATACTCGACAGATCTGCTGAACGCATGCATTGAAGACAGCAAAGTTAAAGGAAAGAAAGGTCTGTGCATTCTTGCGGCAGCCAAGAAGAAGCCGTTCCTTGCGGATCCTAAATACCTGAAATACAAAGGCTTTATGGTGTGTGATGAGGCGGACAACGGCATTCAGCTGTGGTATCTGCCGTTTGCGGCAAATGCAGACAAGCCATGTTTCAAAGAATGCGCAAAGTATCCTCACACAGAAGAAAAAGGATATGTGCTGTATTACACCAGCCAGTGCCCGTTCAATGCGAAATATGTTCCGGTTCTGGAGAAGACCGCGGAAGAGAATGCGATCCCGTTCCATGCGATTCATATCAAAAGCAGAGAAGAAGCACAGAATGCACCCACACCGGTCACGAATTATGCGCTGTTTTATGACGGGGATTATATTACGAATGAGCAGATGAACGATAAAAAGTTCCTGAAGCTTGTGCAGAGTAC
>ONSK01000080.1 GCA_900320455.1 uncultured Erysipelotrichaceae bacterium
CCGGGTACTCAGCTGACCATGCGTAACTTCCATACCGGCGGTGTCGCTACCCAGAGCGGTGATATCACACAGGGTCTCCCCCGTGTCGAAGAACTGTTCGAAGCACGTACACCGAAGGGTGTTGCCGTTATCTCCAAGATCGATGGTGAAATCACGGATATCCGTGACAACGATACAAACACAGGACGTATCGTTACTGTCGCAAACGACAAGGATACTATCGAGCACAAGTGCGACCTGACACAGATCGTTCGTCCGTGGATGAAGGTCGGTACAAAGGTCCATGCCGGTGAAAAGCTGACAGAAGGTCAGATTGCGCCGAAAGAACTGCTGGAAGTCGCCGGTGTCAGAGCTGTCCAGGAATACATCCTGAAAGAAGTCAAGAAGGTATATTCCGCACAGTCCATCGATATCTCCGACAAGCACCTTGAAGTCATGATCAAGCAGATGCTGAAGAAGGTCATGGTCATTGAAGGAAATGATTCCGGTCTCTCCGCAGGACAGACTCTGTCTCTGATGAGAATGAACGAAATCAACGATGAACTGCTCGATGAGGGCAAGACACCTGCCAAGTTCGGACCGATCCTGCTCGGTATCTCCAAGTCCGCCGTTGAGACAGACTCCTTCCTCTCAGCCGCATCCTTCCAGGAGACAACACGTGTCCTGACAGATGCCGCAGTCAGAGGCAAGGTCGACAGACTCGAAGGTCTGAAGGAAAATGTCATTATCGGTAAACTGATCCCTGCCGGAACAGGACGTCCGTTTGACAGAGAAACATCCCGAAGAATTGAAGAGCGTGCTGCTCAGCTGAAAGAGGAGCGTGAAGAACGTGCCCGCCAGCTGGCAGAGGAAACAGCTGTCAAGCTTCCTGATGAAGTGACAGGTGAGAAGACACCTGATCTTGAGGAAGTATCCGACGAAACAGAAATCAGAGAAGAAGAACTCACTGAAGAAGTTTCCGAAGAAGCTGAAGAAGAATAACCAAAAAGAACAGCGATCCGCAGATATACTGCAGACCGCTGTTTTTTCATTTCAGAAGAGAGGCAAGTGTTTTGCTGTAGAAATAATCATGTGTGATATCGCTGAATTCCTTCCACATCGGAAGTGTCCTGCAGAAAGACTCACGATCACACTTTTCCGCACCGCACATCAGGCAGGCAACCGGAACCAGCGTACCCTCCATCTTTTCGAGGATTTCACCGGCAGTGTATTCTTCCGGTTTCCGGCAGAGGACATATCCGCCTCCGCGTCCGCTCGTTCCCTGAATCATGCCGGCTGATACCAGATCCCGGACAATGATCTCCAGATATTTCTTTGAAATCTGCTGCCTTTCCGCGATTTCCTTCAGCGGAACCGGCTGCGACGGATCCTGCGACGCAAGATCGATCATGACTCTGAGCGCATATCTTCCTTTGGTTGAAAACATACTGATCACCTCTGTTCATTATTGTACAGAACAGAAATCAGAATTAAAACCTATTGACATAGTAGGTAAATAGAATTAAGATGTTGTCATTACAGAAAGGAAGCGTGGATATGCAGTACTTCATCACAGCAGGAACATGTTATATGATGTGCAGCCGTATGCTTAAATCCCGGGAGAGACACCTGGATGCCGCAGACGATTTTCACGCTGTGTCCTCCAGTCTGTAAGAAGCTGAAACAGCAGATCAGCATCCCGGGAGCGTAACGCTTCCGGTTTTCTTTTAATCAAAAGGAGATAGAAACATGAGTACTTACAGATTTGAAACACTTCAGCTGCATGTCGGTCAGGAACAGGCAGATCCCGCTACAGATTCACGCGCGGTTCCTATCTATCAGACAACATCGTATGTCTTCCATAACAGCAGACACGCCGCTGACAGATTCGGTCTGGCAGATGCCGGCAATATTTACGGAAGACTGACGAATTCCACCCAGGATGTGCTTGAAAAGCGCATTGCCGCTCTGGAAGGGGGAACGGCAGCGCTGGCACTGGCATCCGGTGCCGCAGCCATCACCTATACGATCGAGGCACTGGCACAGCAGGGAGATCATATCGTAGCTCAGAAGACGATCTACGGCGGCAGCTACAATCTTCTCGCCCATACGCTTCCGCAGTTCGGCGTCGAAACATCATTTGTGGATATTCATAACCCGGAAGAAGTTGAAAATGCAGTGCGTGAGAACACAAAGGCAATCTTCATCGAAACGCTCGGCAATCCGAACAGCGATATTCCGGATATTGAAAAGATCGCTGAGATCGCTCACAGACACGGCATTCCGGTCGTCATTGACAATACCTTCGGAACACCGTATCTCATCCGTCCGATTGAGCATGGCGCAGATATCGTTGTTCACTCCGCCACGAAGTTTATCGGCGGCCACGGCACCACGCTGGGCGGCATTATCGTCGACTCCGGCAGATTTGACTGGAAGACATCCGGAAAATACAGCCAGATCGCTGATCCGAATCCCAGCTATCACGGCATTTCCTTCGCAGATGCGGCAGGACCGGCAGCCTTTGTGACGTATGTCAGGGCAATCCTTCTGAGAGATACCGGCGCTGCCATCTCGCCGTTCAATGCCTTCCTGCTTCTGCAGGGAGTTGAAACACTCTCACTCAGGCTGGACCGTCATGCGGAGAATACGAAGAAAGTCGTCAGCTTCCTGGCATCTCATCCGCAGGTTGAGCGTGTCAATCATCCTTCCCTGCCGGATCATCCCCAGCATGATCTGTATGAGAAATACTTCCCGAACGGCGGCGGCTCCATTTTCACATTCGATATCAAAGGCGGCAGAGAAGAGGCATGGAAGTTCATTGACAGCCTGGAAATCTTCTCCCTGCTCGCAAATGTCGCAGACGTGAAAAGCCTGGTGATTCATCCTGCCACAACAACGCACTCACAGCTGAATGATCAGGAACTCGCAGAGCAGGGAATCCGTCAGAACACGATCCGTCTGTCAATCGGAACAGAGCATATTGACGATATCATCGCTGATCTTGAAAAGGGATTCGCGGCGTCAAAGTAAGAAAGAAGGAACATCATGACAAAAATTTACAAAGGAACATCCGAACTGATCGGCAACACACCGCTCGTTGAGATTGTGAATATTGAAAAAGAACTCGGACTGAAAGCAAGAATCGCAGTCAAGCTGGAATATCTCAATCCAGCCGGAAGCGTCAAGGACCGCATCGCAAAATCAATGATTGAGGACGCAGAACAGAAGGGACTTCTGAAAGAAGGATCGGTGATCATTGAGCCGACCTCCGGCAATACCGGCATCGGACTTGCATCACTGGCAGCTTCCCAAGGATACCGTATTATCCTGACGATGCCTGAGACGATGAGCGTGGAAAGAAGAAACATCCTGAAGGCATACGGCGCAGAGATCGTACTGACAGAAGGCGCGAAGGGAATGAAAGGTGCAATTGAAAAAGCCGATGCGCTGGCAAAGGAAATCCCCGGCAGCTTTATTCCCGGACAGTTTGTCAATCCGGCAAATCCGAAGATCCACCGTGAGACAACGGGTCCTGAAATCTGGCGGGATACAGAAGGAACAGTCGATTTCTTTATCGCCGGTGTCGGGACAGGCGGAACGGTTACAGGCGTCGGTGAATATCTGAAAGCAGAAAATCCGGATATCAGAGTCATTGCCGTGGAACCAAAGGATTCTCCGGTTCTGACAGAAGGCAGATCCGGAGCACATAAGATACAGGGAATCGGTGCCGGATTTGTACCGGAAGTCCTGAACACTGCTATCTATGATGAAGTGATCACAGTAGCGAATGAAGACGCGTTTGCGGCATCGAAACTGCTTGCCCGCAGGGAAGGCATTCAGACAGGCATCTCATCCGGCGCGGCGCTGCATGCGGCACTGCAGATTGCCCAAAAAGAAGAAAACAGCGGAAAACTGATCGTTGTCCTCCTTCCTGACAGCGGCGACCGGTATTACTCCACTCCGCTTTTTACAGAGTAAACAATCAGAAGCATCCCAGCGGGTGCTTCTTTTACATGCATGAAGAAAAGGCAGGATGTTCCGCAATGTGAATCCGATACTTTTGTAATATAATTACTTCATTGGATTGGAGGACTGACTATGGGAAATGTGATCATTAATGCCATCGGCGTATTTCTGTTGATCCTTCTCTTTATTTACATATATAACAAACTGAGGCCGGGTGCTTTTGACAAGAAGCTGCAGGAAACAGTCAGGAAACAGCGTGAAAGCCTGGCAAAGAGCGACAGTGAAAGAATCGGCAGAAGAATTCTTGTGCCAAGAGAAGGCCTGGAAGGCGTCAAGGTGAACTTCTACAGACCGAAGAGTATTTCCCAGGAAATACTTCCGGCAGTGTTTATCTCGCATGGCGGACAGTTCATGGACGGTGACGCGGATCTGCTGGATACCTACTGCAGTGAGATGGCGGAGCTCTGGGAGTGCGCGGTCATCAATATCAATTACACGACAATTGATGTAAAGCAGATTCCTTATCCCCAGGAAGAAATCCGTGATGCGGTGCTGTGGTTCGCAATTCATGCCTCGGAATTCAAAATCGATCCGCACAAGTTTGTGTTGATGGGATTCAGCGCCGGCGCGTATCTTTCCGTCGGTGCCGGCACATTCCTGAGAGAGAAGGGATTTGAGCCGAGAGGACTGATCATGGTTTCCCCGATCGTGGATGATACCATGATCCGTCTGTGCGATGCGGGATATCATATGTCACCGACGGTGCTGATCACAACGCCTGGCGACAGTATGAAAGACAGATACCCGGTCTACATCGAACATATGAAGAATGCCGGTGTGGAACTGGAAAATCGAGTCTTTGAAGACGCGCTTCCCGGCTTTGTGGAATACAACACACCTGAATACAGCAGTCTGAAGCAGTACGCGAAACTGCCTGCTGTGAATGAGGAACAGAAAGAACTGGCGCATATCTGCAATGTCTGGATCGGTTCCAGGCTCCACGTCATGACAGAAGAC
>ONSK01000117.1 GCA_900320455.1 uncultured Erysipelotrichaceae bacterium
AAGGAATGCCACCACCAGTCATAGCCTTTTTCCGCCTGTCCTTTTGTCAGCTGAAAAGCGTCTCTTGAAATATCATGAATATTGAACATCTGAATGCCTCCTGAAGTAATTAATACAGTCTGTGCAGATACGATGCGGGCACATGTTTTACCAGCCAGACACCGTTTTCGGAAAGAAAGAACACATGTCCCTGCCGGTGCATTTCCCCTGCCTCAACGGCAAATACCGCCGGCTTTCCGTGTCTCGATCCGACCTGTTTCGCGGTCGCTTCATCTTTGGAAAGATGCACGTACAGGCGTGACTTTGGAATCAGTCCCTCCTTCAGAATGGAACTGACATACTTCTCTCCTGTTCCGTGATACAGGATCTCAGGCGGTTCGCACTGTTTCAGTTCCACATCCACGGGAATGGAATGTCCCTGATTTGCCCGTATCTTCGTATGATCCGCATTGAAAGAATATCTCTGCTTCTCATCCGTTCTGACAATCTCTTCCAGGATTTCTCTGTTCAATGGATGCGTTCTGTTGACACCTTCGATCAGCGCATTTACGTCTGCCCATCCGTGCTCATCCAGCGTGATGCCGATGACTTCCGGCTGATGCCTGAGAATCAGGCTGATATATCTGCTTGTCTTTGTATGATTCATACAACTATTTTACCGCGATATTTTTTTCTTTTATAATGATTTCAAAGAATACTAGAAAGGATCATACAATGAGTTTTCCGAAGGGTTTTATGTGGGGCGGCGCGATTGCCGCGAATCAGGCTGAAGGCGCCTGGCTGGAGGACGGCAAAAAGCCTAACATCACCGATGTCATGGTCGGCATCGGATCCAAGGATCCCGGTCTGAAATGGAATGAGGAAACCGGAAAATGGGAAATGGCTCTGAATCCGGAGAAGAAGTATCTCTCCCATGAAGGCATTGATTTCTACCACAGATACAGGGAAGACATGAAGCTGATGCAGGGCATGGGCTTCAATGCCTTCCGCACATCCATCGCCTGGGGAAGAATCTTCCCGAACGGCAATGAGACAGAACCCAACGAAGCAGGCCTGAAGTTCTATGATGATCTCTTTGATGAGATGTTAAAGGACGGCATGGAGCCTGTCATCACCCTCTCGCATTATGAGACACCGCTGTTTCTGATGACGGAATACGGCGGCTGGAGCGACAGAAGACTGATCGAATACTGGAAGAATTATGTAACTGTTCTCTTTAACAGATACTAGGGAAAGGTCAAATACTGGCTCACATTCAATGAAGTCAACAACATCTGCCGCATGCCGCTGCCAAACGGTATCCTGACCCGTGATCCCGCCTTCAAAGACAGACCCGCGGAAATCAATGAAAAGGAAAGATGGCAGGGATATTACAATATCTGCGTTGCCAACGCCTGGACAGTGAAGCTCTGCAGGGAAATCGATCCGGAAGCGAAGGTCGGCTGCATGATTTCCTCTTCCTCAGTCGCGAGCTACCCGGCAAACTGCGATCCGGAAAATGTGCTCGGCGCATACAACAACGCGAGAAGAATTTCCCTCTTCATCGCCGATGCCTTCTGCAAGGGCATCATTCCCGGCTATGTAAAGCGTGTCTGGAGAGAGCAGAACTGTGAACCGGAAATGCGGGATGATGAAATCCAGCTGATTCATGATTATCCTGTTTCCTTCTATTCCTTCAGCTATTACATGTCCAATGTCTACGACAAGGATGTTGTCATGAAGATGCACACAGGAGGCTCCTCCGGCGCGAAGAATCCGTATCTCAAGGAATCCTCCCCTGCCCCGTACAACTGGCCGGTGGATCCTGTCGGACTGAGATATGTTCTCAACTTCCTGTATGACAGATACAACATTCCTCTCTTTGTCGTTGAAAACGGCATCGGCCTGATCGAGGAGCCGGATGAAAACGGTGAGATCCATGACGATTTCCGTCAGAGATATATCCGTGAACATCTGCGCAATGTCCATGAAGCGATCCTGGACGGCGTTGAGGTCATGGGATATCTGTACTGGGGACCGATCGACGTCGTCTCCGCAGGTACCGGAGAAATGAAAAAGAGATACGGTTTCGTCTATGTCGACAGACAGAATGACGGCTCCGGCACACTGGCAAGATCAAAGAAAGAATCCTATGACTGGTTCGGGGATATCTGCCGCTCCAACGGACAGATTCTTGTCGATGAATGGGAAGCTGAGAAGAAGTAACAGAATACAGACAGAGGCATGTCATCTGACATACCCCTGTTTTTTTATATTATGATTTCTGTCTGGAAGTATTTCTCCTGAAACGCTGTCTGCCTTTGGATCTCTTCCATCGTTATCTCTGTCCCCTGCGGTATCATGACCCATTTGTCTTCACAGTCATCAATCCTGTGTATGATTGCACAGACAATGCCGGTAAATTCCCGCAGCGGCTGATCCACGTTGAGAATATACACGTCCTGCTCTTCCCCGTCCCCGGCCATCACACCGGGAAGATATCCGTAATTGATTGGATATACAAGATCCGGGTACTCGGGATGCGAGGAACCGGATGGTCTGTCAACGACAGCTGTATATGTCTGTCCGATGATCTCAGGCATGATTTCCCGATTCCAGATTCCAGACAGCGATCTGACGGATCAGATCTGACGGGATCTCTGCGGTATACGGAATCCGGATCGTCCCCTTGTCATAAGAGAGTCCCTTCTCATCCAGCAGAGCTTTGAAATGTTCCACAGCCTCCGGACCGGGATAAATACCGATGTGTTTTTTTGCGGCTGCGAAGTGAATGATATTGTGCTTCATGCGCCATGTCGGCATGCCCCAGGAGATCTTCTCTTCCGCTTCCGGAAGAACGGAGCGGATCGCGTTTCTGACGGTATGGAGTGCTTCCTGAACCGTTGGATCTTGTGAGGCGATATATTCGTCGACCGGATTCATGAATTACTGCAGTCCTTTCAGCCAGGAGGCGATGATTTCGCATGAGACATCGAAGTCTTTGCCGCGGAAACCGTGCGGCGCGTTTTCGATCAGCTTCAATGTGACGTCGGCACCGTTTCTCTGATAGACGCTTTCCGCTGCCAGCGAGTAGCCGTAGCTGACAATCTGATCATCCGTGCCGTGTACAAGAAGCACATGTCCTTTGTAATAACGGATGTCATCGAAAACGTTCATATGAAGAACAGATGACGCGTAAGCTCCTGAGATGCGCATTCTCCCTTCACCGATATGGGCAGGAATATTTGTGCTGTCAAAGCGGATGATCTGCATACTGCCGGCTCTTGCGTCATCGGGAATGCACAGTGCCGGATACAGGAGGATCAGTCCGAAGATCTGTTCTCTTAATCCCGCCGCAGTCAGTGCCGAGACAAAGCCGCCCTGCGAGCAGCCGATCAGAATAAGTCTGTCCGCATTGACATCAGGCTGAACCTGTACATAGGAAATGACGGTTTTCAGATCATCCACTTCCGTCAGAGGTGTCATATAGTCCTCAAAAGATCCGTCGCTGACAGTTTCAAAGCCGCCGCCGCAGAAGTCGAAGATATATGCATGGTATCCCTGTTCGGCAAGAAACACACCATAGTCCCTGGTATATTTCATGCATGATGTGAAGCCGTGCGAGATGATGACAGGATCTTTTCTTTCATTCAGACTGTCATCATACAGTTCTCTGCCGCGGACCGTCATGTTTCCTTTCATGCAGGAAAAATCTTTTTCAATGATCATAATCGCTATCCTCTTTTTTTTTCATTGTAGAACAGATCTCAGTACCAGTCATGCTTTTCGTTTCTGTCAAGTGAGGACATCTGTTCCATTTCCTCATCACTCAGTTCAAAGGAAAGCAGATCGAGGTTCTCTCTGATATGTTCCGGATTGGAGGATCCGGGAATTACGACGATGCCTCTCTGCAGATTCCATCTGAGGATGACCTGAGCGGAAGTGACGTTATGCGCTTCCGCGATCTTTTTGATCACAGGATCACTCAGCAGTTCCGACGTATGTCCCCTGCCGCCGAGCGGATACCAGCCCTGCATGACGATTCCCTTTTCCTGAATGAAGGGAACGACATCCTTCTCCTGATAGTACGGATGGATCTCGTTCTGCACAAGGGATGGCATGATTGTCATCTCAGGCAGGAATTCCGTCAGTTCTTCAATATACCAGTTGGAAAGACCGATGGAGTGAATCTTCCCCTTCTTCACATATTCTTCCATTGCCTTGTATGCTTTGACGTCATCCGTTCCCGGATGATGCAGCAGCATCATATCGATATACTCAATATCCAGTTTTCTGAGTGCTTCTTCGATCGCGTTTTCCGGATCGGAAAACTGAGAGGGATAGATCTTGGTGATGACAAAGATGTCTTCTCTTGCGATGCCGTATTCCTGCATTCCTTCTCTGACGCCTTCGCCGACCGCTTCTTCATTGTGATACATATAGGCGGTATCGATCAGTCTGCCGCCATTCTCAAGCAATGCCTTGACGGAGGATACGCAGGTGTCATGATCCAGGGCATACGTACCAAGTCCCATGATCGGCATCTCATAGCCGCTGTTCAGTGTTACGGTTCCCTTTTCAAGATCAAAGACAGCTGTTTTCGGAATGGCAGTATCTGCCGTCTGTTCCGGTGTGTTCTGCGGCTCAGCGCAGCCGGCGCAAAGGCATATCAGAAACAGCAGAATCATCATTTTTTTCATAGCTTCCCTCCTGACGCAAAGATGCGGCTTTCACCGCATCTTCTTTGATTATCCGAGTTTTTCAGCGAAGTCCGTCATGACTTCGGAGATCTTGATTTGCTGAGGGCAGACCTGTTCGCAGCTGCGGCAGTGCAGGCACGCGGACGGTTTCTTGTCATCCGGCAGTGCGCTCAGTGCCATCGGCGCGATAAAGCCGCCGCCAGTGTATGTGTGTTCATTGTACAGAGAGATCAGATGCGGGATATCCAGTCCCATCGGACAGTGGCTGACACAGTAATGGCACGCTGTGCACGGTACAGCCTTGACGGACAGCATCTCATCGGCGATCTCCAGAACCGTCTTCATCTCTTCCTCATTCAGTTTTCTGTCTTCGGAGAATGTCTTCAGGTTCTTTGCCATCTGTTCCTCATCGGACATGCCGGAAAGGATCATTGTGATTTCCGGAATGGTTGTGAGGAAACGGAAAGCCCAGGCAGCCGCATCTTCATCCGGACGCAGTGCTTTCAGCTGAGCTTTGTGCTTTTCACTGAGCTTTGCCAGCTTTCCGCCGCGCAGCGGTTCCATGACCCATACCGGAATATTCATTTCCTTCAGGATGGCAACCTTTTCCTTCGCGTTCTGGAATGTCCAGTCAAGATAGTTCAGCTGGAGCTGGCAGAATTCCATATCTTTTCCATACGCTTCCAGGAAGCGTTTCAGAACGTCGATATTGCCGTGGCATGAGAAACCGAGGTGTCTGATGCGGCCGTTCTTCTTCTGTTCCATCAGGTAGTCAAAGATGCCGTATTTCGGATCAAGATACGCATCGATATTCATTTCGCAGACATTGTGGAACAGATAGAAATCAAAGTATTCCATGCCGGTCTTTTCCAGCTGTTTTTCAAAGATTTCCTTTACCTTCGGCATGTTGCGCAGATCATAGCCGGGGAATTTTGTGGCGATGCAGTAGGAGTTTCTGTCATACTTCTTCAGGCATCTGCCGAGCACTTCCTCTGAGTGTCCGTCATGGTATCCCCATGCGGTGTCATAGTAGTTGATTCCGGCTGCCATTGCCTGATCAACCATCTTCTGTGACGTCTCTTCATCAATGCGGCTGTCATCTCCGTCAATGACCGGAAGACGCATGGCGCCGAATCCGAGCGCGGACAGTTTCATTCCTTCAAACTCTCTGTAAATCATACTCTCATCCTCTTTTCCACACTTATCATATCTGTCTTTTTCAGAAATGACCAATGCCTGATGATTATATACAGTTATTCATATAACACATGCCTGCGCATTGTCTTCATCTGTCATGCCATGATACGATGAAACCGGAAGAAACGTCTTTCAATAGCATTAAAAAGGAGAATGGATATGTCTGTTTATGACGCGGAATATCAGCGCAAGCTCAGGACACCAGAAGAAGCCGTCAAGGTCGTAAAAAGCGGCGACTGGGTGGATTACTGTACGAATGTATGCACACCCGTGCTTCTCGACAGAGCGCTTGCAGAGCGCAGGGATGAACTCTATGACGTCAAGATCAGAGGCAACCTTGCCTTCGGTCCCGTCATGTGCGCTGAATGCGATCCCACCCGTGAACATTTCATGTACAACAGCTGGCACTGTTCTGCCTATGAAAGAAAGCTCTGCGACAGAGGCCTGTGCAATTACATTCCGATGATCTTCCGCAATGTTGTCCCCTATTACCGGCATTTCCTGACGGTGAATGTTGCGATGATGTGCGTAACGCCGATGGACAGACACGGCTATTTCAATCTGTCCTGCGCATCCGGCATTGCCAAGGGAATCCTCGACAAGGCGGATATCGTGATCCTGGAGATCAACGAACATCTGCCGAAGATCTACGGCGGCTTTGATGAAAGCATTCATATTTCTGAAGTCGATTACATCGTGGAAGGAAAGCATGATCCCCTGCCGGAATTCCCGATCCCGCCTGCCACGGAAGAAAATATCCGCATCGCCGAGCACATCCTGCCGTTTATTCCCGACGGGGCAACACTGCAGCTGGGAATCGGCGGGCTTCCCAACATCATCGGGAAGATGCTGGCGGAATCCGATCTGAAGGATCTCGGCATGCATACGGAGCTGTGCGGAGATGCCTACTATGAGCTGTTCAAGGCAGGCAAGCTGACCAATAAGAAAAAGACCTACCAGCCCAACAAAGGTGTGACCGGCATGGTCTTCGGATCAAAGACACTGTATGAATGGGTCAATGAGAATCCCGGTGTCATCGTTGAACCGCTGGAGTTCGTCAATGCCGCGGAAGTCATTGCCCTGCAGGAAAACATGATTGCCATCAACAACTGCATCTCGGTGGATCTGTATGGTCAGACCGGTGCTGAGAGTGCCGGCTTCCGTCATATCAGCGGAACCGGAGGACAGCTGGACTATCTGACAGGTGCTGCCATGTCCAGAGGAGGCAAGGCATTTGCGTGTCTGACGTCCACCTATACCGACAAAGACGGCACCGTGCATTCCAGAATCGTTCCTCATTTTGAAGGCGATATCGTAACGATTCCCCGCTCGCAGGCACACTTCATCGTTACCGAATACGGGGCTGTCAACCTGGCGGGAAGAACTGCCTGGGAAAGAGCGGAGATGTTGATTTCGATCGCCCATCCGGACTTCCGTCAGGAACTGATCGAAGCAGCGGAAAAACAGAAGATCTGGCGTCATTACGGACATAAGTAAAAGCGCTCAAAGGCGCTTTTTTCAGAGATTCTCTTCAATCAGTTCCCTGATACATGGAACGGTATGGCATGCTTCTTTCTGTACTTCCTCCTCCGCGGAAGAAATGCAGTAAGTGTTCTTGTTGAAGTGAAACAGCGGGATGTCATTGTCAGCGTCACCGAAGGTGATCACATCCGCTTCATCAAAGGAAAGATATTCACATAGATGACGCAGTCCGGATGCCTTGGAGATTCCCTTGGGAATGATATCCGCCACATACCTGTTTGCATATGCCGCAAGCACGTCCGGGAAGTAGCCGTTGATCTTCTTTACCGTTTCTGAGGCATGTTCCACGGTATCCATCGAAATCACGATCTGGGCATATCTGCCCAGGTTTTTCAGTTCATCCGGGGAAAGATCGGGTTCCAGGGAAGGATAGCGCTGGTCTTTCAGCGTTTCATCCACGATGATGCGGTGACGGTGGTAGCCGTCATTGACGACATACGAGACAACATTTCCGATACTCTCCGCGGCATACATGATATCCACTGCCGTCACCGGATCAATATAGGACGCAAGCAGATTCTTTCCGCTTCCGGTATAGATCATACCGCCGTTATTGGTGATGTAGTAATCAGGCACGATATCATACTTCTCTGCCTGTTCGCTGATTGATTCCATCGATCTGCCGGTATCGATGACAAAGAGATTGCCGGCTTCGCGCCATCTTCTGATTGCCTCTCTGTCTTCATCCGTCACATCATGAAGCCAGCGGATCGAACCGTCAAAGTCCGACGCGATCATCTTTTTCGGAATTGAAATCTGAAGGTAATTCATGAGTACTTTCAGACCGTTTACCGGTACGCAGATATCCTTTCTGCCTTTCAGACACGCATCATATACCTCTTTGAGATCAAACCATCTGACGCATTCCACTTCTTCTTTCTGAAGCTGTAGATCTTCAATATTCACCGGTTCCTCATAGACAAAAACCGATACGATTTCATTGTCGATGAACGGCTCCTCATAGAAGGTTTCCTCATAGCGGATACGGAACTGACCGGCATAGTGCAGCTGCTCTGCAGATGCTTTGATGCCAAGCTCTTCCTGCAGTTCCCGCAATGCGCTTTCGAGCGGTTCATCGCCTGCCTGGATATGGCCCGCAGATGACGTATCAAAAAGACCTGGATAGGAATCCTTCTGAAAGGAGCGCTGCTGTAAAAGCACCTGTCTTCTGCCGTTTACATCCCGGGTGACCCATATATGCGCGGTTCTGTGCAGAACACCATGTGCGTGGGCTTCACTTCGTTCAATCGTCTCTCCGGTCGGAATTCCCTTCTCATCACAGATATCAAAATATTCCATCATTCCTCATCCGGCTTCTGACCGTCATGCGCCTTCCATGCGCACTCTGTCATTTCAAGATCGGTGAATACTGCTTTGAAGGAGGAATCCTCCGGTGAACAGGCATAGATGCCGAAGCGGATCGTTCCCTTTCCTTCATGCATATGACATACACGCATCTGTGAGAATGTGATGCCGTCATAAGAACACTCAACGCAATAGTCATCTTCTCTTCTTGAGAAGCGGTACCACATCTGCTTGATATCAGCGGGGATCGCTGTTGTCGCCCAGTCGGAATACCCGTGGTTTGTGACAACGGATCCGAGATGCTGGAACTGTTCGTTCTCGTATTCCACGGATGCCTTCAGCCAGTTGTCGGAATCAAGATACATGACGATGCCGCACTGATCAAAGCGGTGATGGCTTTCCGTGAAGTCAGTCTTCACGATGAAGCTGAAATACTTCTCGTCTGTTTCCGTCTGATACACGGGCGCGTTGTCATTGCGGAAATGATAGTACGTTCTCTGCCAGAGATCAGTATGCGGGGCAGTGATGATTTCAATCCTGCCGTCTGTTTCTCTGAAGTCTTTCGGTTCTCTTGTCCATTTGAATTCCTGCAGTTTCATTTTTTCCAGTTCCTTTCTGATGATGGGAATCATCATCTGATCAGCGGGCAGCCATGCCACACTGTCCAGTTCTTCTTTCTTCAGCCATCTTGCGGCTTCATGTTCCAGCAGTTCAGGTCTTCCTTCCGTGATTTCACACAGCCAGCAGTCCATTGAAAGATGGAAGCCGGGGTAATCACATTCCGCTGTACCGAGATACTTCAGAACGCGGATCTGCATATTCAGTTCTTCGCGGATCTCGCGGATCAGAGCTTCCTCTGAAGTTTCATTTTCCTCGATCTTTCCGCCGGGGAATTCCCAGCCGTCTTTGTATTCGCCGTATCCTCTCTGTGTCGCAAAGATCCTGTCTCTGTCGCGGATCACGGCTGCCGTCACATGAATCGTTTTCATAGCTTTCCTTCTGTTTCCATCATCTATTGTACAGAAAAGAAAAGCTGAAACTCAATGGTTTCAGCCGGTTTCTCATGATTTTCTGTCAAAGGAGTTTCCGCAGGGACAATGGACTTCAATCTTTCCTCTTCCCTTCGGCACTCTGAGCTTTCTGCCGCAGGAAGGACATACGTAATATCTGTATGTTTTACGGTCATCCCATTTCCGTTTCTCAAATGCGGCTTTTGAAAGAAATATCCTTCTCTTTTCGCAGTAAAGCGCATTCTCCCTCTGTCTTGCGCCGAGGTTTTTGGAAAGCGTGCGGAAGAGCACATATGCCATCAGTACTGTCACGATACCGCTCAGCACTGCGTTTCTGATGAACAGAGATATCACAAACAGGATCAGTGCCAGACGGTACAGATCCTTCGAGAGGAAGTCCGTGCCGTTTCTTCCCTGCATGAAGCGCTGTGTGCGGTATACCGACTGCTGCAAAAGCCGGAATGCTTTTTCTTTGAAGTTGCTGTTTTTCATATTCGTTCTGCTTTTCTTTCTTTGGATGTCTGTTTCCGCAACATCATAGTGAAAACAAAAAGTATTGTCAAACAGCCTCAGACAATACTTCCTTTCTGTATTCAGAATCCGTATCTTCTCTTTTCCGTACCGACATCCGTCGGCTCCGAGTGACCGGAATAGAGAACGGTTTCCTCCGGCAGTGTGAAGATTTTACGGATGATGCTGGTCTGCAGTGTGCGGTAATCTCCGCCCGGGAAATCCCAGCGGCCGATACTGCCGCAGAAGATGGTATCACCGCTGAAGGCAAAGCCTTCCTCTTCACAGTACAGGACGATGGAGTCCTCCGTATGACCCGGTGTATGAATGACCTGCAGTCTGAATCCGGCAGCGTCAATGCTTTCTCCTTCTTTCAGCTTCAGCACATTCTCAACCGTTACGGCATCACCCCAGGAACCGCTCAGGTTATATGCCGGATTCAGAAGATAGGTATCCGCTGTCTCATAGGCATAGACAGGTATCTGCAGTTCTTCACGGATCTGATTGACGGCACCGATATGATCAAAGTGGCCGTGTGTCAG
>ONSK01000088.1 GCA_900320455.1 uncultured Erysipelotrichaceae bacterium
AGTTCATCCCCTTCGCCGTACAGCGTCGGAATCAGTCCGAGCGGCTCATAGAGATCGAAGATCTCACAGACAAGCTCCGGTGAGAGCGTATACGCCTTGACGTGCTTGCCGGTAGCTGTTTCCAGCACCTCTCCACCGTTGGAACCGATGATATAATCACACTCTCCTTCCAGACCCCAGCCTGCCACAAGCGGCAGTACAGAAGAAATCGGACGTCCGGAACAGATCGCGAACTTCACGCCCATGGCGCGCACACGTTCCAGAGTTTTCGCTACGTCGGGATGACACTGGCCGTTGGCATCGATAATCGTGCCGTCAAGATCACTGGCGATAAGCTTGATCATTCTTCTTCTCCTTTTGACATGAAGGCAAGGATTTCTTCCCTTCTCTGTTCCATATCCTTGTATCCGAGGTTATACAGCTGCTGGCATTTGTCGACAGTGCCCTTGAAACGGCTGACTTCGATCGTTTCTGTCGGGGCAATCTGAATTGCCTTCTTTTCCTCAACCAGGTTTTTGATCAGTTCCACCTGCTTGTAGTAGTTGATGTGTCTGACCTGGTAATCCTTTTCCACCTGCGGGTATTTTCCATACAGCATCTTCATCATCACGCTGACGATCGGAGAGGCAGGCTTTCTGACAAAGTCAGCCGGCTTGGTTGTAATGACCATGCACTTTGTGCATCCCTTCTCCAGTGCTCTTTCAATCGGAATCATCTTTGTAATGCCGCCGTCCAGCAGATGCATGCCCTTGTATTCAACGATTTCCGCAGCTACCGGAAGCGCGCATGTCCCTCTGAGCAGCGTCAGTTCGGGATCGATGTCTTCCGGTCCGAAGAATTCCGTCTGACCGTGTTCAAGCACATAGGCGCCGACTTCGATATCGACGTCCTTCAGGCCGCTGACATCCATGTGTTCCCTGCCGAGCAGATCATCGGTAAAGATCTTGCGGTATGCGACATAATGCTTTTCCTGCATCAGCGCCTTCAGGCCGACGGTATTTGAGTCATTGGCATAGAACACCGACATGTTGTACGGCGTATGCTTGTCACCGACCGCATAGCAGCAGAGATACACAGCGCCGGAAGAGATTCCGACATGATAGTCAAACTTAATTCCGTTGTCATTCAGCCATGCCAGGGCACCTGCGGTATACGCGCCGCGGACACCGCCGCCCTCAAGCACAAGTCCGATTCTTTCAGTCATAATTCTTCTCCTTTATACAAGCGGGATAAACACCGTCAGAAGCGCCCTGAACAGACGCACGAGGATGAACGTTTGATTCATCTCCTCAATGGTGATTTCCCTTGAATTCTCAAGTGATTTCATAAAGTCTTCGCGGATCTTCAGCACTTCATTGTCACGGTACAGGAAGACGCCGTTTTCAAAGTGCAGGAAGTAGCTGCGATAGTCCATATTGGCAGTGCCGACCACAGCCATCCTGTCATCCGCCACGAAGTTCTTCGCGTGATTGAAGCCGGGCGTGTATTCATAGATCTTCACACCGGCCTTCAGAAGCGGCAGATAGTTTCCCTTCGTCATCTGGTTGACGATGATCTTGTCCGGTTTTCCCGGTGTCAGGATCCGCACGTCCACACCGCTGCGCGCCGCCAGGATCAGAGCGTTCTTCATCGTCTCATTCAGAATCAGATACGGCGTATCGATGTAGATATAATCCCGGGCATGGTTGACCATGTTCAGATGCATATTCAGACAGACAGGTTCATCATCCGTCGGACTGTCTGAATACGGCTGCACAAAGGAATCCGCCTGCACCGGTTCATGTGTGATGCGGTATTTCTGATAATCGATCGGTTCGCCGCTGTCGCCTCTGACATGGGTAAGAAGGCCCAGGAACATGACAGTCAGGGACCAGACGGCATCTCCCTCAAGACGGATCGCGCTGTCTTTCCAGTAACCGAAGCGTTTGATCTTATTGGCATATTCATCGGCCAGGTTCACGCCGCCGGTGAAGGCGACCTTGTTGTCGATGATCGTGATCTTGCGGTGGTCACGGTTGTTCATCTGAATGATGAATGCCGGACGGATGTGATTGAAGCGGTGCGCTTCAATGCCAAGCTCCCCGAGCTTTCTGTCGTAATGGATCGGCATTTCAACACTGCCGAAGTCATCGTAGATGATCTTGACTTCCACACCTTCCGCGATCTTCTGTTTCAGAATATCCAGGACTTCGCTCCAGCACTGTCCCTTGCGGATGATGAAGAATTCCATGAAGATATAATGCTTTGCCTTGCACAGCTCCTCAAGGTAGGCTTCATACCACTCCTCGCCGGTGCTGTAATATTGAATATCCGTATTGCGGTAAACAGGGAAGCCGCATTCCTCGCAATAGCGCATTATCGGCACGACGTCTTCTTCCGCGTCCTGCCTGTCCTGGACGTGGTCGCGGCTGACAAGCAGTCCCGCCATCTTCCTGTCGGCCAGGATCGTGCCGTTCTGGATCTTCTTCGGCACATGCCTTTCGCCCGCAAGAAAATACAGCGGCAGACCGACGACCGGAAGACCGAGGATCAGGCAGCACCATGCCAGCTTGTAATAGGGATCAAGCTGACGGTTGATAATGTAAAGTACGGCGATAACCGCGCAGGCTTCCACAATCGGGAACACCTTATAACCGATGGAAACACTGTAGACCAGTGACACGAACAGCAGAAACTGCATGGCAATGAGCGGTGCCACGATCATCAGGCGCGATGTCAGCCATTTGAGTATGATTCGCATGAAACTATTATATCAAACAACATGCAATCCTTCGACAAACTTGTATATGCGCTTCACTTTCTCGCCGCGCTTGTACAGCCAGTGCCACACCGGCACTTTCTCTTCGCTGATCAGCTCGCCGCCGAGCTTCTCAAGCGTTCTGCGGGATGGAGTGTTGTCTGGGGAACAGGTGATGATCACTTCCGGCATATGGTAGTCATGATATGCCAGCGGCAGTAACAGACGGCATGCCTCATAGGCGTAGCTGTGTCCGCGGTACCGCTCATAGATGCGGTAGCCGATATTGCCGGCATAGTACAGTTCATCATTCATACCGACTCTCAGATCACATTCTCCGATCTTTTCATTTCTGCCGTGCTCATAGATGCCGAAATACACCGTCCGGACATAATCATTAAAAGCTGAAGGTCTGCTTGTCCGCTCTTCCTTCAGATCGACTGTATCACCGCTGATTCTGTTTTCATTCTGCCATGGAAATCTCATGATCAGTATGCCTGCGATTCTGATTTCATTATATTCCTCTTTTGCGCAAAAAAGACAGCAATCAGTCTGCTGTCTTCTTCATAATATCCAGGTAAATCTTCTGAAGTTCCTTCTTTTCGGAATCATTCATCTGATCATCTTCGTTGATAATATCAAAGCTGTCTACCAGAGCCGTATGCGATCCGGTGATTTCACCGTTCTTGACACCGATCACCAGCGGCACGAACAGCTGCGGTTCCCCGTCCTCACTCTTGGTCAGAACGGAACCGATGTTTTCAATCAGCTTGTTCCACTGGTCTTCGGTGATGAATTCCTCTGCCGGAGCATAGGGATCCGTCTCGCAGTAATACACCGTGACACCGTGTTCACGGGCCACTGTATTCAGCTCGGGAATACCTCTTTCACACCACTGGCAGCCATCGTATCCGAGATACAGAATACCGCTGCCCTTCTTTTCAAAGAAACCGTTGAGTTCATCGAATGAGATCTTCTGGAAATCCGCGTACGGTTCCTCAATCCACATATACAGGCTCATATCAGCCGGCTGGCTGATGATTTCCGCGTGATTTGTGATCGTGATGGTCTCCGGTTCCTTTTCACCGCAGCCGCCGGCACAGACTGCCAGCAGAGCCGCGATGACACATGCAGAAATGTGTTTCTTCATCCGCCGATCTTTGTTACCTCCGTATTGCTGTAAGCCGCGTCAATCTTCTCTCTTGTCGCAAGACCCTTGGAATATGCCGTGGCACTGCCGCATGATGCGCCGAAGCGGAAGCTGTCAAGCGCGTCACGTGTTCGCAGATAGTTCATCAGGAAGCCGGCAACGATGGAATCGCCGGTGCCGACCGTGTTGATGAAATGCTCGGCATGCGTCAGCGGTGATTCAAAGGCGCCGTCCGCGCTGATAAACAGCGCATCCGCATCGTCATACAGAATCATCACGTGCTCGCATCCGGCGTCTCTTACCGCAAGCGCCGCCTGCACGCACTCTTCCTTCGTTCCTGCCGGCATGCCGGAAAGGGCAGCCAGCTCAGCCGGTGTTGTCTTGATCATGAAAGGCTTATCCGCAAGCATTTCCTTCATCAGAGAAGGATTGGTATCCAGCACAACCTTGACGCCGCAGGCAATCAGGTTCCTGAGCATCTTTTCCGTTTCTTCTTCGAGGTATTCCTGGGTGATGCCGGCCAGGACAAAGTAGTCGCCCTGATCAAGACGCTCCGCCTTCTTCACGAGGTTATCCATGTTGTCATGGGTAATGTACGGACCTACCGCGTTCAGATCGGTATCAACCTCGCCGATGCATTTCACATTGATGCGGGTATGACCGTCAATGTATGTGAAATTCGGCAGGATGTGCTCATACTTGGCAAGCAGGGAAATATAGAAATCCTTGGTGAAGCCGCCGACAAATCCCAGCGTACGCGAGGGAATGCCGAGGTTGTTCAGCACGATGGAAACATTGATGCCCTTTCCGCCGGCTTCATAGTATTCCAGCTGAGATCTGTTCGGTCTTCCGGAAATCAGCGGTCCGTCGAATTCCAGATAATAGTCCAGCGACGGATTCATTGTGCATGTAAAGATCATAATTCTTCCTCCGCAGTCTTCTGAATGATGCCAAGGATCACTTCCCTTGCCATCTCCAGCTCTTCCATCACGCAGTATTCATATCTGCCGTGGAAGTTGCCGCCGCCGCAGCCGAGGTTCGGGCAGGGAAGTCCCATGAATGTAATCTGTGATCCGTCTGTTCCGCCGCGCACCGGTTCATTGAGAACCGTCAGTCCAAGATCTTCCATCACGCTTCTTGCGATCCTGACTGCTTCGGGATGCTGATCAAGAACTTCTTTCATGTTGCGGTAGGAATCACGGATTCTGATGGAACAGACTTCTGTTCCATACAGTGTGTTGATATAGCTGACCGCTTCCTTCATGAGTTCCTTCTTCTTTTCAAGAAGATCAGAATCATGATCGCGGATGATGTAGCTCAGGCTTGCGCTTTCACAGTCTCCCTGCATGCCGTGCAGATGAATGAATCCTTCTCTGCCGGCGGTGTGCTCGGGAACCATGTGGCCGGGCAGAAGCGCCTGGTATTTCATCGCCGCAAGCGCTGCGTTGATCATGCGGTCCTTGGCTTCTCCCGGATGGATGGAAAGTCCTTTGAAGGTGACTTCGGCGGAAGCGGCGTTGAATGTTTCATCCGCCAGTTCCCTGACCGTGCCGCCGTCCATCGTATAGGCAAAGTCAGCATCGAAGCGCTTCACGTCAAAGTACTTCGGTCCGTTGCCGATTTCCTCATCCGGCGTGAACGCGACGGAGATCTGTCCGTGCTTTACTTCCGGATGTTCCTTCAGATACACGAGGGCTTCCATGATGCATGTGATGCCGGCCTTGTCATCAGCGCCGAGCAGCGTTGTGCCGTCCGTCACCATTAACCGTTTTCCTTTCAGCTCACGCATCCAGGGGAAATCCGACATCTTCAGTGTCACTTCCTCATTCAGGGCGATGTCATTGCCGTCAAAGCATTCAATGATGCGCGGCTTTACATCTGTTCCGCTGAAATCAGGAGCGGTATCCATATGGGCAATAAAGCCTGTGCGCTTTGTCTTTCTGTCTGTGTTGGCAGGCAGCTTCGCGTATACATAGCAGTGCTCATCCAGGTACACGTCACTCATGCCCAGTTCTTCCAGCTCGCTGACAAGCAGCTTTGCCAGATCAAACTGTTTCTGTGTTGACGGTGTCACATCCTCATGGGAAGGATCTGACTGGGTATCGATCCTGCAGTAGCGGATCAGTCTTTCCTCAGAACTCATATACTGTTTTCCTCCTCCTGCAGGCTCATGCCAGAAAACGTACAGTCAAAATACGAATTGGCCGGACTGCATGCATAAATACCGAGAGATACGGATTCCTTTAACGGGATCCGGAACTCACGGAAATCGGAATATCGCTTGCCGGTAAAGCTGTACTGGAAGCGGACAGCGCCGCCCCTGTACCAGGCACGGTAGTAAATGGTATGGATGCCGGTGCCCAGCGCCCGCATCGAGCGGTCGCCGTTGCCGCCGTGGAACACCGTGCAGCTGAGCTCAGTAATTTCATCGTCCCGGCATTCCGTACCAAACAATGCCTTTCGTTCACTTCCGTTGTAGAGTATCATGCCGCACTGATCGAACACGGCGTGGAAATCAAAGTCCACACGCATGGTAAAACAGAAGCTGCCTTCCGGCTCAAAGGAAAGTTCAATCGCTTCCGCGCTGTTGCCGGCAGGTCTCAGATCCGTAAACGGTTCTGTTTCCAGTATCAGCTTGTCTTCTCTCTGTATGTACAGCTTCGG
>ONSK01000087.1 GCA_900320455.1 uncultured Erysipelotrichaceae bacterium
ATCGAGATTCAGGGAATCAACAGCGCGCAGACCGCCGAAGTTGATGCCGAGGTCTCTTACTTCAAGTACGTTTGTCATTGCCCGGCCTCCTTTGCGCTGTTCTTATTTCTGAATGAGGCGATCCAGGCGCTGATGCGCGCTGAATTCTTTGCCAGCATCATGATGATCAGAACGATGGAATACATTAACATTCGGTAATCAGAGAAGCTTCTGAGCAGTTCCGGCAGAATTGTCAGCACAGCTGCCGAGATGACAGAACCTCTGATGGATCCCATTCCGCCGAGGACCACCATGACAAGGATCTCAATGGACTTGTCCAGGGTGAAGACACCCGGCTGCAGGAAGCGGATGTAGTGCGCGTATAACGCACCGGCAGCGCCTGCGAAGAATGTGGAGATCAGGAATGTGAGAAGCTTGTAGTAGTTTGTATTGACGCCGGAAGCTTCCGCCGCGATCTCATCCTCGCGGATGGAGATGATGGATCTGCCGTGTCTCGAATTGATCAGTGACTTTGTCAGAAGAACGCAGGCAGCCGCGAGCAGGTATGCCCAGGCGAAGTTTGTATAGCCCGGGATGCCGGTATAGCCCTTGGTTCCGCCGACGATGCTCATGTTCTTGAGCAGGTTGCGGATGATTTCACCGAATGCCAGGGTGATAATCGCAAGATAGTCACCGCGCAGACGCAGGGTGGGAATGCATGCCAGCCAGCCGAATGCCATTGCCATGAGACCGCCGGCAATAATCGCAAGCGGGAATTCCGCAACCGGAATGATCTTCAGCGTCTTTGTAAGAAAGGCAGCTGTATAGGCACCGACTGCCATAAAGCCGGCATGACCCAGTGCCAGTTCGCCGAGGAATCCTGCTGTGAGGTTCAGCGATACCGTCAGGATGACGTTGATGCATACAAGCAGGAGAATACCCTGCCAATACGCGCTGACCAGTCCGAAGCTCTGCAGTGCCTGCAGAACCGCAAAGCCGATGATTGCTCCGCCGAAGTCAATCAGAAGCTGTTTCTTGAAATCTTTCTTTTTCATGGCAGCCTCCTTATACCTTTTCCTTCACATTCCTGCCGAGGATACCGGCCGGTTTGAGAACAAGAATGATGATCAGCAGCGCGAATACGATCGTATCCAGAAGCTGGGAAGAAATATATGCCTTTGTCATGGCTTCGATCATGCCGAGGATGAAGGCGCCGATGACAGCGCCGGGAATGGAGCCGATGCCGCCGAGCACCGCGGCGATAAACGCCTTGATGCCGGGCAGGGAACCCATCGTCGGATTGATCGGGGAATAGCAGTTGCTGTAAAGAATGCCGGCAATCGCGGCCAGGGCAGAGCCGATCGCGAACGTCAGGGAAATCGTCGTATCAACGTTGATGCCCATCAGTCTTGCGGCACCCTCATCTTCTGATACCGCGCGCATCGCCTTGCCCATGCTTGTCTTTTTGACAAACAGATGAAGAACGATCATCAGTGTCACGGAGACAAGGAAGGTGATGTAGTAGTTGGCACTGATGGTCAGGGAACCGAGCACCAGCGGCGGCAGCTTGATGAAGGAAGGATACGGCTGCGGATTCGGTGTGAAGATCAGCTGGAAGAGATTCTCCAGGAAATAGCTGATACCGATGGCTGTGATCAGCAGTGAAATGCGTGATGCCTTTCGCAGAGGCTTGTATGCCAGCTTTTCCATGACGACGCCGAACAGTGCGCAGCAGACGATGGAAACGATGCAGGCAAGCCACCACGGCATCCCGCCGTTGAGGCAGACGAGCGATACATAAGCGCCGACCATGATGATGTCGCCGTGCGCAAAGTTGATCAGCTTCGCGATGCCGTAAACCATGGTGTAACCAAGCGCAATCAATGCATAGATCGATCCGATATTCACACCATTCAGAAACTGCATCAGAAACAGATTGAGACCTGACATAAAATACCCCCTGTCATGTATAAAAGAGAAAAGAGGGGAACATCCGATTCCCCTCACATCAGTTCAATACCGGCTTACTTGCCGTAAGACACGTACGCACCGTTCTTGACAGTGACATATACAGGTGTCTTGATCGGATCACCGTTGTCATCGAATGCCAGTTCACCAAGGATACCGACATGCTTGGAAGAGGCGATAGCGGAACAGATTGCGGCAGAGTCGAGACTTCCGGCTTTTTCAATGGCTTCCAGCAGACACATTGTTGCGTCATAGGAGTTGATGCCGAAGGAGTTGATCGGCTGACCGTATTCAGCTTCATAAGCTTTCATGATATCCTGCACGGATTCCATATCCGGGCTGTACTGGTTGATGAATACAGCACCTTCCAGGTTCGGCAGGTCATTGGCTTCAGCGACATCAAGAACGCCGTCCCAGCCGTCGCATCCGACGAACTGTGCCTTGATGCCGAGGTTTCTTGCCTGTGTGGCAATCATAACGTCTTTCTCATAGTAGTTCGGAATGAACAGAACATCGATCTCGTTGGCAGCGATCTTTGTCAGCTGTGAGGAGAAGTCAGTATCCTTTGTGCCGAATGCTTCAGAAGCGACAACTGTTCCGCCCTTCTTTGTGAATTCTTCCTTGAAGGAAGCTTCCAGACCTACAGAGTAGTCATCGTCAGCGTTATAGATGATCGCAGCAGTCTTTGCGCCAAGCGAGTCATAGGAGAAATCCGCAACCTGAGCAGCCTGCTGAGGGTCTGTGTAACATGCGCGGAAGACGTTGTTTCCTGCGTCATCCGTGAAAGCGGCAGCTGTTGCGGAAGGGGAGATCATCGGGATCTTCACGCTGTCCTGGGAAGCAGCCGCAACGGCAATGGATTCACCGGAAACAGTTCCGCCGATGATTGCCGCAACCTTTGTGCTGGATGTGAACTTGTTGAATACGCTGATTGCCTGTGTCTGATCACCCTGGGTATCAGCCTTTTCAACCTTGATGTTTGTGCCTTTCTTTGCGTTCCAGTCCTTGACTGCCAGTTCCGCTGCGTTTGTGACTGCCAGGCCATAAACAGCATATGGCCCTGTTGTCGGTCCATATGTACCGATCACATAGGATGTCAGATCGCCTGCAGGTGTGTAGGCGCTGTCTGTGCCGGAACCGGAATCACCGGAACCGCTTTCGGAAGATTCACATGCAGTGAGTGTCAGGCACATCAGAGCAGCGAGACTTCCTTTAACAATCTTCTTGAAGTTCATCTCTTTTCCCTCATTTCTAATAATAAGATGCTTTTTTATTATATTGCGAAAATGCAATTATTCAATAGATGAATTTACATTCTTTCAAATATTTTGAAAACTTTTTCATAACAGTATGAGATGCATGAGAAAACAGGGTCTTATATAATAATATCGCAATGATCAGAGCAGAGAATCATATCCTGAAACTGGATGGAAGAACTATGGACTGCATACGTTTCGGAAACGGAAAGAAAACGATGGTGCTTCTGCCGGGACTGAGCGACGGGCTGAAAACAGTGAAAGGCATGGCGCTTCCTTTCGCGCTGCTTTACGGAAAACTGACAAAAGAGTATTCCGTCTATTCTTTCAGCCGCGTAAATGAACTTCATGAAGGATATACGACAGAGATGATGGCAGATGATCTTTCCGAAGCCATGGATCTTCTGTCTCTTTCCAATGCGGATGTGATCGGTGTCTCAATGGGAGGCATGATCGCGGAACATCTGGCGATCAGACATCCGGACAAAGTCAGAAAGCTGGTGCTCTGCGTCACAGCTGTCACATCAGGAGAACTTACGAAGAAGAGAATCGGACTGTGGAAACAGTTTGCCCGTGATCATGACTATATCAGCCTGTTCTGTGATACCGCGGAACATACATATACAGAGAACTATCTGAAACGGATGCGGCCGTTCTTTCCGTGGATCGCGTATTATTCCAAACCGGAGGATCCGGCACGCTTCCTGATACAGGCAGATGCCTGTATGAACCATGATGCCTCAGAACAGATCCGGAACATCACATGTCCGGTGCTGATGATCAGCGGAGAAAATGATGATATCGTCGGTATCGAAGATGCCCGTCATATCAGAGAGATCCTGCCTGAAGCACAGGTGCATATTTATCAGACATACGGCCATGGCCTGTATGAAGAAACAAACGATTGGATCAGCGACAGCCTGAGCTTCTTCGCTGAACGGGAGAATACGAAATGAAGACCATTTCCGTCATGATCAAGCCGGCATCCTCATTGTGCAATCTGCGGTGCAGATACTGCTTCTATGCGGATATCAGCGAAAACAGAATGACAGCCTCCAACGGCATCATGTCCGAGGAGACCACAGACCTTGTGATCAGAAGGATCGCTGAAGCTCTGGATGGAAAGGGCACTGCCAATATCAGCTTCCAGGGCGGGGAACCCACGGTTGCCGGGATTTCCTGTTTCCGCCATTTTGTTTCAAAGATGAGGGAATATCCGGATATCAAAGTCAATTACGCATTGCAGACAAACGGAACACTGCTCAATGAGGAGTGGGCACAGTTCTTTTATGAGAACAAGTTCCTGCTCGGTGTTTCCATTGACGGATACAAGCTGAACATGGATGCGTTCCGCTTTGATGAAAAGAAACAGAGCGTCTTCGATACGATCATGGCAAATGTGAAGCTGTTAAGGAAATACAAGGTGGACTTCAATGTTCTGACAGTTGTCACAAGTGATCTTTCAAAGCACGCCAAGGGACTGTTCCGTTTTTACAAGGAGAACAGGTTTGATTATATCCAGCTGATTCCATGCCTTCCCGGCTTCCATGAAAGCACGGATATCTTCGCTCTGACACCGGAAACATACGCGGATTTCTATAATGCCTTCTTTG
>ONSK01000042.1 GCA_900320455.1 uncultured Erysipelotrichaceae bacterium
ACAGTCGCCGAAAGAAGTTGCGGAATATCTCAAGGCCAGCATGTCCAACAATGCCATGAAGCGCATGGGAATGGCATATGAGGATGCAACACCGGCAATCGTCTTCCTGGTATCCGATGATGCGAAATGGATCACGGGTCAGACAGTGCATGTCGAAGGCGGCAACTGGATCAGCGCATAATGAAATCATCACAGATACTGGAAGCATAAAGCAGAGGTTCACCTCTGCTTTATTTCGTTATTACCTTTTCTCCAGCGGGATTCTGCGGGAAGGCGGAGGACATGCCGCATCGATCATGTCCCGGTATGATGCATAGTCAAACTGCATGCCTTCCAGGTCTGTTTTCAGATGCTCTGAGGAAGATGTCTGAAACAGTGTGATGACATCATGTTCGATGTTGAATCTCAGCATCAGCCCTTCAATCGAGATATTCTCTTTGCGAAGGATTTCTTTGATCTTCGGATTGTTCTTCAGCTGTGTCCGGGCACTGCGTGTATCGAGGGAACTGTAGGACATGATCCTGATGTCTCTCTCTTTCAGATACGGTATCAGATCATATTCAATGCCCCTGTGCATGGGATTGTAGAAAACCTGATTGACGGTGCAGTTTTTTCCGTCTCTGCATACAAGCAGATCTTCCATATCCTGCACGTCAAAATTGGATACGCCCCATTCCAGTATTTTTCCCTGCTGTTTTGCCTGTTCCATCATGAAACTCATTTCCGCAAGATCACACTGATCGCGCCAGTGCAGAAGATACAGATCGATATGGTCTGTGCCGAGTCTTTTCAGGCTGCCTTCCAGGCTGCTGAAAAAGAGCTTTCTGTTCGCGTTTTCGGGAAGAATCTTGTCAATGACATACAGCTGTTCTCTGCCTGTTTCACGGATCAGTTTCCCGACAGCTTTCTCGCATTCCCCGTATCCGTACATCTCAGCAGTATCGATCATGCGGATGCCGTAATCATTTACTGCATTCCGCATACAGGAAAAGGAGGCATGGTCTGTGCTATACCAGAACTGTGTTGTGCCGAAACCAAGCTGATCTGTCTGATACATCAATATTCTCCTGATATATTTTTAACATGAATCAGGGCTTCATTCATTCGTTATACATAAAATGAGAGAATCGCGGGGGATTCTCTCATGATGTCAGTTTTCTCTGATGTCGATCTGGTATGTTTCCTTTTCAAAATCAAGATCCAGAGAAGCACATCCTTGTTCATTCTTCCATGTGATCTTCATGGCGGAGCCGTTCAGCTCAGAGGAGATTTCCGCGTCTTCCGAGAAGACAGGACATGTATTTCTCATTCTGAGCATTTCCAGCTGTTTCAGGACAACATCCTTTTCAAGAGCTGCTTCGATCTGTTCTTTTGTCAGGTTGGTGCGGTTGATTTCCTTGTGGCCGCCGGCACCTGCTCTGCGCATGCCTTCGTAGTCGTTCTTTCCGGCAAAGAGATCCAGATACCAGATCTGCGGCTTGCCCGGCATGAACAGCTGCAGAGCTCTTGCCATTAACATTCTCTGATCGCTCTCACCAAGGGCGCTGTAGTACGTTGCGTTGACCTGGTAGTAGACATTCTTCGCACCGTGCAGATCCTTGACATAGCCGCCTCTTGCGACTGTCGCGTTGATGACATTCTGAATGCTTTCTTCCGGAAGCAGTCCCTTCAGATCCAGGAGAGGAATGCCGTCATGGCATCCGAGCATATTGACAGTACGGATCTTCTTTTCGGTGATCTCATCCATCCACTTCTTCAGATAGCTTCCGTTCTTTCTCTCAAAGGCATCGATGACAAGTCCCGGCAGGAAGAAGTCATAGACCATGTATCCCTTGGATGCCAGCGTTTCATAGATCTTTTCCTCATAGGATGCATGGATTTCAGGACACAGTGCCAGATGATACTCAGAAGCGATATCATCGATCTTCTGCAGAAGATCCCATGTGCCCGGATCATTCAGGAAGTTATGCAGACCCGGTTCCTTCGGAGCATAGGCAAAGGCGTCAAGACGGACAATGGAGGTGCCGTATTCCGCCAGCTTTGCGAGTGTTTCCCGGTAATAATCCCAGACAAGATCAGATTTGATATTCAGATCCATCTGTCCAAGATACGTTCTTCTGGCAGAAGCATATTCCAGAACCTGTTCACGGTATTTTTCCCATCTGCCGAAATGAACTTCATCAGGATTTTTGGACTGATTGAAGATCAATGCAATTTCTTCGGCTGCCTTGTACTGCAGTCCGAGATCTCTGACCAGATCATAGGCGGTAAGATCCGGATAGTTGATTTCCTGATAGAACGTATTCCAGTAGGGGACATCTCTTCCGTCCGGGAAGCGCACCATCAGGATCGGCAGTCCTGCCTTGCGGAAGAACATGTCCTTCAGATACTTCTCTTCCGGCTGGATATAGCCGGTTTCTGTCATTTCACCGCATCCTTTCCAGAACTTGTTCCAGTCGATGAAGAAATCACGATATTCTGAAGCATCGCCGTTTTTCAGGATGTCCTGGAACTGCGGGGAAAGCACGGAGATGTGATTGAGCACGAAATCCATCATCAGACGGATGTTCAGTTTCTTGAGCTCTTCAATATCCTCTCTGGAAGCGAGCGCTTCATTGAGGTCGTAGTTGATCACGGAGAAGCCGCGGTCAAGATCGGAATTGAAAACACTCGGAAGAATATAGAAAGACTCAAAGGTATTCTCAAATTCTTTTTTCTTTAATACATCAACGATATCGGAAAGCTGACCTCCCATACTGTCGCAGTATGCGTTCAGCAGTGTGCCTGTTTTTGTTCTGTCCATATTACGGTCTCAGCACCTTTCCGTCCTTGGCCAGGATGATGTCGGCATTTTCCATTCTGCGATCCAGCTTCTCCTGTTCGATTTCCAGAACCATGGTCACAAACGCGGAATCCGCCTTGCCGTCTCTTGCGCGGAACAGGCGGTATGCCTTTGTTTCCTCAGGTGTGGATCGCAGGCAGATGCGGATATCGATGCCTTTAACCTGTTCGGCACCGCTGTGTGTCCATTCCAGAAGAAGCACGTCGGTATCGCTGAAATCAATCTCGTCATACCATCTGGCATCTTCTGTTCTTCCCATGCGCTTCATCCAGATCTTCGCATCACCCTGCTTGAATGACGCTAATACTTCATTGACCTGGGCATAGTCCTGTTCCTTGTCCTCGCCAAGATATCCCTTCAGTCCTTCTCTGCCCCAGCACTGGTATGTCTTCAGCCAGGGATACTGTTCTGTTTCCTGGGGATCGGAATCTGTCTCTTTCTTCCAGAGAGCGGAAAGTGCTTCCTGCACGTCCTTTGAATAGAATCCTTCTTTCACAAGTCCCTTCAGTCCTTCGGAGCGGAAGATGGAAAGACGTTCGGCATCATTGTATTCCGGAATACGTCTTGGATAATTGTCTCCGGACATCGCGTATGCCTTGATTCCGGCCTGATTCAGATAATAGGTAAGCAATGATGTTGTGACGCTTTTTCCGGATCCGGATCCGCCGAAGATCGAGACGACGTATTTGTTGTCTCCTTTATCCCGCATCATCTGCACGAGCAGTCTGAACAGTGTCTGCGCATGCGGAATCAGGGCATCGGAAATGATGACCTTGTCTCCCGGCATATCGCCGTGCGGCATGTCCTCAACGGGCGCGGGAAAATCCCATGAATCCTGTTCCTTCAGGATTTCTTCCAGTCTTTCCTGTAACATGATGTTCCTCCATATGTTTCTCTGTTTTCATTCTATCAGTATGTACGTCAGAACGTACCAGGAATTTACTTTTGCACACATAAATGTGCAAATGCATCAAACCTCTTGAACGAAAACAATTCCGGCTTTTCTTTCTTCCGCAAATGGATACAATGTAAATACAGATATTTCAGGAAGGAGAAAACGATGACAGAAAAATACTGGCGTATATTTGCGGTGCTGGCGGCTGCCGGATGTCTCTCGGTGTTCCTGAAATGGCAGTACGCTTCAGGATATGTGCTTGGATGCATCGTATCCGTGATCACATACAAGATCCTGGAACGCTTCTGCGACAATGCGCTGAAGGCAAGGAATTCCAGCGGCACTCTCGGTCATTTCATGATCAACTTCGGAATCTGGGCTGCCGTGCTTGCCTTATGCGCGGTCTTTAATCAGTATTTCAATGTGATTGCCTGCGCGATTGGTCTCACAGCGGTCAAGCTTTCGATCATTATCGGCTCCATTCTTTACAAAGATTAACATATTCATTTTAGATATAAGCATATGCGGAAAAAGGCATGGTAATTATCATGTCTTTTCTTTATGATGTTTACAGGTAAACCGAAACCAATTGATTGGTTTACGGATAAGGGGGGGTTCAACATGAACACAAAAACAAAAGACATGGCATTAATTGCGGTAATGACAGCGGTGATCGCGGTGCTTGCGCCGATTTCACTTCCGATCGTCGGCGAAGTTCCGATTTCGCTTGCGACACTGGCAGTCATGCTCGGAGGCGTTGTCCTCGGCAGTAAAAAAGGAGCAGCTGCCGCTGCGCTGTATCTCGTTCTCGGTGCCATCGGCATTCCGGTATTCGCCGGCTATTCCTCAGGCGCAGGCATTCTGTTCGGCATGACAGGCGGATATCTGTTCGGATATATTCCGCTGGCATATATCAGCGGTCTGTTCTATGAAAAGGCAAAGTCAAACAAAACAGTGGCTGCATTCATCGGCATGATCGTTGGAACAGTAGTTCTGTATATCCTTGGAACGATCTGGTTCATCGCGGTCACGAAGATGAATCTTGCCGGAGCGATGATGGCATGCGTTGTGCCGTTCCTGCCGGGTGATCTTCTGAAGATGGTCGTTGTGGCTGCCATTGCCCCGCAGCTTGCGAAAGTTCCCGCTTTGCGCAATGCGAATGCCGCAGCATAATTGATCAATATATATACCATGCCCCTGCAGGCATGGTTTTTCTTTTATCTTCATTCATAAAATGTATAAGTTGTTAACGTTGTTTCTATGAATGGGTGAAAATATAAACAATACAATAATGTCACAGATAAACATTTATGAAAGGAGCATTTTATGGGTATCTATGGCTTAGGAATCATCGCTGCCTGCATGTTTGCCGGCTGCTTTCTGGGCAATCTGCTTGGCGCTGCGCTGGGACTGAACAGTGACGTCGGCGGTGTTGGTTTCGCAATGGTCATCTTCATTCTGATTCAGGTATATCTGCAGAAGTCCGGCAAGAAACTGAATCCGAAAACTGAAGGGGGCATTCAGTTTATTTCCGCATTATACATTCCGGTAGTCGTCGCTATGAGTATGAACCAGGACGTCTATTCCGCACTCGCGTCCGGACTTGTTCCGCTGATCTCAGGACTTGTGGCAGTCGTTATTCCGCTCTGCCTGATTCCGCTTCTTCTGAAGCTGGCAAAAGACTAAGGGGGGAAACATCATGACGATTTTTGCAAAAATGGCAGCAGGCTACGGTCTGGTAGGATCCTTCATTATCGTAGCTGTTACAACATTGATCGGTTACAAGCTGGCTGAGATCATCGGCCAGAAGAGAATGGGTTCCGCATTCGCGATCCTTCTCGCTCTGATCATCGCTTACATCGGCGGCAGCATTGCCAACAAGCAGGTTGACGCCGGCATCATCGCTTCCGCTTCCAAGGGCATCACAGACGTTGTCTACGCTGTGGGTGAAGGCGAAGCAATGAAGAAGTACGCAATCTTCGGCGGTATCGGTATTCTCGGCGGCGGCATGATGCGTGACTTCGCGATCATCTCCACAGCATGGGGCATTGATCCGAAGAACCTTGTCAAGGCAGGTCTTGCAGGTGTTCTCTCACTGCTGATCGGTACTGTATTATCATTCGTAATCGGTGTTGTCGTCGGTCTCGCATTCGGCTACACAGATCCCGCTGAACTGGCTACAATCGGCGGCGGCGTTGAAACATTCGTTGTCGGTCCTGTTACCGGCGCTGCATTCGGCGTCAAGTCCGAGGTTGTCGCTCTTTCTATCGCTGCAGGTGTTGTCAAGTCTGTAGGTGCGATGATCATCGCACCGCTGATCGCTGACAAGGTCAAGCTGAACACACCGTCCGCTGCTATGATCTTCGGCGGACTGATCGGTTCCACTTCCGGTACAGCAGGCGCTCTGGCAGCTGTTGATGAAAAGCTCGTTCCTTACGGAGCAATGGTCGCTACATTCTATACAGGTATCGGATGCCTCCTGACACCGACTGTATTCGCTGCAGCTCTCCGTATCTTCATCCACTGATTGAAAACTGGTAAGGGAAAAGAAAGGCATCTGGTCATACGATCAGATGCCTTTAATGTTCCAGTCTTTGACGGAAACTTCACCGGATGAGAGGATCGTTTCCTTTCCGTCTTCTTCGATGACGACCAGGTTGCCCTCATCGTTGATGGAAGTGACGTTTCCGGTTTTCTTTACGCCGTTGATTTCGTAGGCGATGGTGTGGCCGATCAGCAGGGAATACCTGCGGTAGGCATCCATCAGTTCTTTGCTTTCGAGGTGATCCGTCCAGTACAGCAGTCTCTTCCAGAGAGCAGCTGCCAGATGATTGCGCGTCAGGGAAGGATCGTTGATCGCTCCGGCGATGTTGACGATGTCATCGGGAAGCTCGGTATCTCTGATATTGATGCCGATGCCGATGATGATCGCATCAAGATCTCCTGTTTCAAAGTCGGCGATCGCTTCTGTCAGGATGCCGGCAATCTTTCTCTTTCCGATAAACAGGTCATTGACCCATTTGATCTGGGGATGCGCTTCTGAGGTTTCTTCGATTGCTTCAACAGAGGCGACTGCGGCCGCGACCGTGACCTTCAGCATCTCCTGCACACGCCGTTCCGGCTTGATGATCAGGGTCAGATACAGACCGGTATTCTCCGGTGAATAGAAGGAATGACCTCTTCTGCCTCTGCCTGCGGTCTGATGGTTTGCGACAACCAGCGTGCCGTGGGCATCTTTATTAGATGCGATGGTCTTGGCATAGGTGTTGGTGGAATCAATCGTATCAAATACGATCAGCGGATAACTGATATCCGGACAGAGGGAAAGAATG
>ONSK01000185.1 GCA_900320455.1 uncultured Erysipelotrichaceae bacterium
CACTTCTGAAAAGAGCAGCGGATGCTCAGGAAGTGATTCTTGCGACCAATACAACAATGGATGGCGAGACAACCGCCATGTATCTGAACAAACTGCTGAGGGAAAAGTGTCCGGGCGTGCTCGTGACACGAATTGCCCACGGTCTGCCCGCCGGCGGTCTGCTTGACTATGCCGACGAGATGACACTTGCCCACGCTCTGTCTGACAGAAGACAGATCGGATAGGAAAAACAGAGGAGGACACATGTAATGAACAACGATTTAAGAATTGCTCAGGCGGCAACACTGGAAGACATCAATAAGATTGCTGCGAAAGCAGGAATTCCCGAAAAGTATTTGGAAGCGTACGGTAAAAACAAGGCGAAGATCAGCCCTGAACTGTACGCTGAAGTAAAAGAAAACAAGGATGCGAAGCTGATCCTTGTCACTGCAATCAACCCGACAAAAGCAGGTGAAGGAAAGTCCACAACAACGATCGGACTGGCAGATGGTCTTGCGAAATCCGGCAAGAACGTCATGGCCTGCCTCAGAGAACCTTCTCTTGGACCGGTCTTCGGTCTCAAGGGCGGCGCAACAGGCGGCGGCTATGCCCAGGTTGTACCGATGGAAGAAATCAATCTCCATTTCACAGGTGACATGCACGCAATCACAACTGCAAACAACCTGATCGCTGCTGTTCTGGACAACTCCATTTATCAGGGCAATCCTCTGAACATCGACCCGGAAAAGGTCGTATGGAAGAGATGCCTGGATATGAACGACAGAACACTCCGTACTATCACCATCGCTCAGGAAAAGAAATCCAACGGTGTTGAAAGAAAAGACCACTTTGTCATTACTGTTGCTACAGAAGTCATGGCAATTCTCTGCCTTTCAAATGATCTGAAAGACTTTGAGGAAAGAATTGGCAGATGCATCGTTGCTTACACATATGATGACAAGCCTGTTACAGTCAAGGACATCAGAGCTGCCGGTGCGGCAACTGTTGTCATGAAGGAAGCACTGAAGCCGAACCTCGTACAGACACTGGAACATACACCGGTTCTTGTACACGGCGGACCTTTCGCCAATATCGCTCACGGCTGCAACTCTGTCATCGCGACAAAGCTTGCTCTGAAGCTGGCTGACTATGTTGTCACAGAAGCAGGATTCGGTGCTGACCTCGGTGCCGAGAAGTTCCTCGACATCAAGTGCCGCAGCGCGAACCTGAAGCCGTCCGCTGTTGTCATCGTCGCTACAGTACGTGCTCTTAAGATGCACGGCGGCGTTGAACAGGCTGATCTCGGCACAGAGAATATTGAAGCAATGCTTGTCGGTACAGGCAACCTCGCCAAGCACATTGAATCCATCAAGGCATTCAATGTTCCGTATATCATCGCCATCAACAAATTCTCCGGCGATACAAAGGGAGAGGTCGACGCGCTGCTGAAGTGGTGCGCAGACAACGGACACCCTGTAGCTGAAGCTGACGGCTGGGCAAAGGGCGGCGACGGCATGCTCGAGCTTGCCGCAAAGGTCGTTGATATCACAGAACAGGACAACTGCTTCGCTCCGATCTATGATGTGAACGAAACAATTGAAGAAAAGATCGAAAAGATCTCCAAGACAATCTATGGCGCGGATGGTGTTGAATACACAGATCTCGCAAAGGAAAAGATCGCGGACTTTGTCAAGAACGGCTGGGACAAGCTCCCCATCTGCATGGCAAAGACACCTCTGTCACTGACAGACAATGACAAGCTGAAGGGAAGACCGGAAGGCTTCAATATCCACGTGCAGGATCTCAGCATCTCTGCCGGTGCCGGATTCGTTGTCGCTTATACCGGCAGTATCCTGACAATGCCGGGTCTGCCGAAGGAACCCGCTGCAGTCAACATGGGTGTTGATGAAAACGGAGAAACATTCGGTTTATTCTGATCTGCTTATTATTTAAGGATAGAAAACAATGAGTTCAATTGCGTATGTAACCGATGAGGCAATGCTTGAATATCATCGTCTCTGCCGGAACAGAAGCATTCTGTTCTGGAGACTGACGGAGAAGAAAAAGTTCACAGACTTCCGAAAAGGAGATTTGCTGTTCTTTTTCGCGCGCCCTGTCAGAGGACGGAAAAAGGGCTTTGTCGGTTACGCGCATTATGATTCCACAAAACACCTGTCACTCAGACAGATGTGGGATCTGTATAAGGAGAAGACAGGATATGACAGCGAAGAACGCATGCGGGAAGCTGTCATGAAGGCCGCAAAGGCCGATATCCCGGAGAAGATGAGCTGTCTGTATCTGACAGACGTCGTCTTCTTCCTTTCTCCGATCTATCCGGAGGAAGTCGGTCTCAACATTTCCTCCAAACTGGAGAGCTACTGTTATCTTGACCGGAGTGATCCGAAGATCACTGCGGATCTGATGGAAAAAGCCGAGGAACACGGCATTGACCTCTGGAGCGCGGACAGCGATGCCGCACCGGAGATCATTTTCCGCAATGACGCGGTCAGACACAAGCTGGCTGCGATTCATCGTGAAATCGGAAAAGAAACAGGCTCGGAAAAAGAAAAAAGCGCATGTCACCGCTATGCCCGTGAAAAAGCCGCTGAAGAAGGCTGGGAGATGGTCCGCGGCAGCCGCTGCGACTGCATGCAGATCATGAAGGACGGCAGTGTCAGAATTGCCGTGCCTTTTGCGGCACAGGCAAACGACAGGGAACTGCGGATCCGTGAATTCGCCGGAAGACTGTATATCTACCGTCTTCTCGCAGAGAAAGCGCAGCTTGGCAAAAGCATCCGCTTTGAAGTCATCGGAAACAATATCCCGGATGTCGTAAAGGAAATCACGGAGAGAATCAATGAAGAACTTTGATATAACTGTCATCGGCGGCGGACATGCGGGCATTGAAGCAGCGCTGGCTGCTGCGCGTCTTGGAAAGAGAACATGTCTGCTCACACTCAGCATCGACAACATCGGAAAGATGCCTTGCAATCCTTCCGTCGGCGGACCAGCCAAAGGTATCGTCGTCAGAGAAATCGATGCCCTGGGAGGCCAGATGCCGGTCACTGCGGATGCCACCGCACTGCAGTTCAAGATGCTGAACAGCGCGAAGGGACCAGGTGTCCGTGCGCTGCGCGTGCAGTCTGATAAAATCGCATACAAGAAAATGATGCAGGACGTCTGTCTGCATCAGGAAAATCTGACTGTTGTGGAAGGCATGGCAGTCAGATTAAACGTTAAAAACAATAAAGCGGAAAGCCTGACACTGTCTGACGGCAGTGTTATTTCCTCGGAAATAATCATCCTGACAACCGGTACATACATGGCCGGTGTGAATATGATCTCCGACGAAGTGACACCCGGCGGACCGGATCTGGAGAAAACAACCCCGGATCTTTCCGCATCACTAAGAGAAGCAGGACTGAGAACATTCCGCCTCAAGACGGGAACACCGCCGCGAGTACTGACCAGCTCGATTGATTTCACTAAGACAAAATACGAGCCGGGCACAGACGCTTTCCTCAGATTTTCGGAAACAACGCAGAAAATCCGTCCTTTCAAAGAACAGGTTCCCTGCTATATGACCTATACAACAGCGGAAACGCATGAGATCATCATGAACAACCTTCACAGATCCAGTATGTATTCCGGTGTAGTCAAAGGTGTCGGACCGAGATACTGTCCTTCCATTGAAGACAAGCTGGTGCGTTTCAAGGACAAGCCAAGACATCTGCTGTTTCTGGAACCAGAATCCCTGAGCATGGATACAACATATGTACAGGGTTTTTCCACATCACTGCCGCGTGATGTCCAGGAGGCAATGACGCACACGCTACCCGGATTTGAACACTGCATCATCAAGAAATACGCATACGCGATTGAATATGATGCAATCGATCCGATCCAGATGAAACCGACACTGGAAAACAAGCTGATCGAGAATCTGTTTACAGCCGGCCAGGTCAACGGAACCAGCGGCTATGAAGAAGCAGCCGGCCAGGGACTGATGGCAGGCATCAACGCATGCCGCAAGCTGGATGGAAAAGAACCGTTTGTATTCGGCAGAGATGAAGCCTATATCGGTGTTCTGATCGATGATCTGACAACCAAGGGCACAAAGGAACCATACCGCCTTCTGACGTCCAGAGCGGAATTCAGACTTCTGCTGAGACATGACAATGCCGAGCAGAGACTGATTGAAAAAGGAAGAGAAGCAGGACTGATCAGTGACGCAAGATATGCGGCATATGAAAAGAAGATGAATGATCTTCACACACTGGAAGAACATCTTCAGGAAACAGTCTTCTCTCTGGATGATCCAAAGGTACAGGCATATCTAGAATCCGCCGGATACAGCGAACATGAACACCGCGGTGTGAACGGCGCAGATCTTGTCAGAAGACCGAA